>JAISBQ010000367.1 GCA_031266115.1 Bifidobacteriaceae bacterium | reverse complement strand
TCACCGCCGCCGGGAAGAATGTCGCCCCCGCCGTGCTGGAGGACCGGTTGCGTGGACACCCACTGGTGTCCCAGTGCGTGGTGGTGGGAGACAACAGACCTTTCGTGGGAGCGTTGATCACACTCGACCAGGACATGGTGCCGGGGTGGTTGGCCGGGCATGGCAAGTCCGCACTGACCCACGCCCAGGCGCTGATCGACCCGGACATCAGGGCCTCGCTGTCGCGGGCGATCGACCGAGCCAACCAGGCGGTCTCACGCGCCGAATCGATTCGCGACTTCCGCCTCCTCAACACGGATTTCACCGAACAGAACGGCTACCTCACCCCGTCGATGAAGGTGAAACGCACGCTGGTGCTCAAGGACTTTGCCGGCGAGGTCGACGCCCTGTACGCCGAGGCCGCGGCGCGCCGTGCGAGTGGCTAGGACGTGCCGCACGGTCTGTCCTTGCACAGCTACGTGCCGGCCAGGGCCACCAGGGCGAGCCGGTAGGAGTCCACGCCGAATCCGGCGATGGTGCCCGAGGCGACCTCGCTGATCACGCTGACCTGCCGGAAGGCCTCCCGCGACGCTGGATTGGACAGGTGGACTTCGATCAGTGGCACGCCGCGAGCGGTGAGATCGGCGACCGCGTCGCGCACGGCGTACGAGTAGTGCGTGAAGGCGGCGGGGTTCAAGATCACTGGCACGGCGCCATCGGCGGCCTCATGGAGCCACTCGATGAGCTGAGCCTCATCGTCGGTCTGACGAAGGCGAACGGCCACACCGACGGCCTCACCCCACGTGGCCACCAATCCGCGTAGGCCAGCCTCGTCCACGTGGCCGTAGATCTCCGGTTCCCGAGACCCCAGGCGGCCCAGATTCGGCCCGTTGAGCACCCACACGGTTCGTATGGCTTGTCGCGGTTCGGCACTCATAGCCCGCCCCCTGGTGCGCACAACACCTCATATGCCTGCTCAAGCACCCGTGGCGGCACGGATTCGACCACCACCGGGTCGCCGATCTCCTTGAGCAGCACCATGCGGGTGACGGTGCCGCGGTTCTTCTTATCCACGGCCATCGCCTCGCTCAATTCCGCCAGCCGCCGGGGGTAGTAGCTCGTGGGCAAACCCACGAGCGACAGAATGTCGCGGTGAGCGGCAGGCAGGGCCGAATCGCATAGCCCCATGATGCTGGCTACGTGGGACGCGAACACCATGCCGACGGCCACGGCGTAGCCGTGCATCCAGCGGTAACCCTCGACTCGTTCGACCGCGTGGGCAAAGGTGTGCCCGTAGTTGAGGATGGCACGCACCGAGTGTTCGTGAAGGTCGGCGGTGACCACATTCGCCTTGACCATGATGGCGCGTTCGATAACGTCGCGCAGCAGTGGGCTGCTCGGGTCGCGAACGCGGTCCGGAGCCGACCATACGATGTCGAGGATGCCCGGATCGGCGATGAAGCCGCACTTGATCGCCTCCGCCAAACCCGAGGCGATCGCCGCAGGGTCCTGACTGCTCAACACGTCCACGTCGCACACCACGGCCTTCGGTGGGTAGAAGGACCCGACGAGGTTCTTCCCAGCATCCGTGTTGATTCCGGTCTTCCCGCCGATAGCGGCGTCCACCATCGCGAGCAGTGTGGTCGGGACGGTGATGAGAGGGACACCGCGCAGCCATGTCGCCGCGATGAAGCCGGCCACGTCCGTGGCCACGCCGCCGCCGAGCGCCACAACCGTGTCGGTCCTGGTGAATGTGGCCCGGCCGAGGAGATCCCAGGCCTCGGCCACTACGGACAGGGTCTTGCCGGCCTCGCCGTCGGGTATCTCGAATCCCACCACCTCGCGACCAGACGAGCTGATGCGCCCGGCGAGTGCCGCCGCCGCGGTGCGCAGTGGCGACTGGAAAAGGAGAAACACCCGTGCGGCCTGAGGTCCGATATGCCGGTCCACGGTCGTCAAGACACCGCGCCCTACGGTCACCTCATAGGGGCTCAACGCACCGACCGCGATTGTCGTCACGTGATCGGTCACCGGCCTCGTCCCTTTCCCTTCGCGGTGTTCCCGAGAAGCCTAGCGATCTGGGTTGCCGTCGCCTTCGGCGTCAGCGTATCGACGTGGACCACATGCCTCGCCACCCACAGGTAGACGGGACGCCGCTCGGCCATCAGCTCCCGCCAGCGAGCCCGCGGGCTCGCGGCCAGGAGCGGGCGCGCGCCCGACAGCCCGACGCGACGCACCCCAACGCCTTCCGAGACGTCGAGGAAGACCGTGAACTGTTCGCTCAGCAGGTCCGCCGAGTGGGAATCCATGGGCGCACCTCCGCCTACGGCCACGACCCGCGGGGCACCGCCGCCGATGGCGTCGCTCACCGCCTCGCGCTCCCACGCCCGGAATTGGGCCTCGCCGAGCGTGAGGAAGATGTCCGAGATCGACATCCCGGCCCGCTCGGCAACCACCGCATCGGTGTCGACAAAGGGCCACCCCAGCACGCGCGCCAACACCGACCCCACTGCGGTCTTGCCGGCGCCGGGCGGACCTACAAGCACCACGACCCGTGGGGCCAGGGGGCCCCGGCACTGGGCAGGCTCGCCGCCCTCGCCCGTGTGCGCGTCGCTTTCAGCCACGGCGGGCCCCGATATGTGCGCGGTACGCCGCGACCGCGTCGCGCATCTGCGTGAGGCTGTCCCCGCCAAACTTCTCCAGGGCAGCGTCGGCGAGCACGAGGGCGCACATGGCCTCGGCCACCACGGCAGCAGGGACCACGGCGGAGGTGTCGGAACGCTGGTGATGGGCGGTCGCGGGTTCACCTGTGGTCATGTCCACGGTCCGCAGCGCTCGTGGCACCGTCGGGATCGGCTTGACAGCGATGCGGGCACGGATAGTCTGTCCGGTCGAGATGCCGCCCTCGATCCCGCCAGCGTGGTTGGACGCGCGGGCAAGGCGGCCGCCCGACAGCAGGATCTCATCGTGGGCGCGTGAGCCGAGAGCATGCCCGGCTGCCATGCCATC
>JAISBQ010000359.1 GCA_031266115.1 Bifidobacteriaceae bacterium | reverse complement strand
GAGGAGATCGCGCGAGTCCAGTTAGAGGTTGAGGCCGCGTACGGCGGGATCGACGCCGAGATGGCGGGCTTGCGCGAGCAGCGAGCTGCCGCGGTGGATGGGCTCGACGCTGGGCTTGTCGCCCTCTATGAGCGACTGCGTGTCTCGCGTGGCGGGCTGGCGGCAGCACCGCTGCGGGCCAAGCGCTGCGAGGGCTGCCGGCTGGTGGTGAACCCGGCGGATCTCGAGTACATCCGCGCCGCTTCACCGGATGAGGTGATTCGCTGTGAGGAGTGCGGGCGGATTCTGGTTCGACTGGAGGACAGCGGACTGTGAGCACGCCTAACGCGCCGGATCGATTGATCATCGAGGCCGATGGCGGCTCCCGCGGCAACCCAGGTCCCGCCGCCTTTGGTGTGGTGGTCCGCGAGGCCCGCACGGGCCATGTTCTCGCCGAGCGCGGGAACTACCTGGGCGAGGTCACGAACAACGTGGCCGAGTACTCCGGACTTGTCGCGGGTATCGAGACAGCGCTCGGCATCAACTCCTCGGCGTTCCTCGACATCCGGATGGATTCGCGGCTGGTGGTTCAGCAAATGCTCGGCCACTGGAAGATCAAGCACGAGGACATGCGCCGGCTGGCGACTCTTGCGCGGAGCTTGTTGACGGGCGCCTCCGCGTCATTCACCTGGGTGCCCAGAGCGCGCAATGCGGGGGCAGATCTCCTGGTCAACGAGGCAATCGACGCACGGGGTGCCGTCAGCAGGGACTACGACCCGCCGCCGGTGGTGCGGGCAGTGTCATCGCCCGAGTCTGGTGAAGCAGGCGCCGGCGCCGATGTGAGCGGCGGGGGGTCTCGTGGGGTCGACGGCGGGGTGGATCGCGCGGATGGCGCCGGACGTGGCCCCGTGGGAGCCGGCTCCGTCGGGACTGGGACCTTGGGTACCCGTGTCGGCGACGCGGCCGGACCCGGCAGGCCCGACGCCGACGCACCCGCTACCTCGCGGTCTGGGGTCCACGGCGCTATCGCCACCGGCGTTGGGGACGTGGATTACGACGGCCTGGGTGGCGAGGGGGCGGACGTCGATCAGGATGCCCAGTCCGCGGTGCCCGCGGCCGAGCGGCGCCGGCAGGCCGGCGCCCGGAGTCACGGGGCTCAGTCGGGCCGATACCGGTCTTTGACGAGGGCCCGACCCACCACCGTGCTGTTGGCACGGCACGGTGCTTCCAGCATGACCGACGCCGAAGAGGTCGTCTTCTCGGGGGCTGTCACGCCAGGTCCGCCTCTCTCGCCGCAGGGGCGCGAACAGGCCGGCGCCTTGGGGTCGCTACTCGACAGAGTGGCGATGCGCGGCCTGTGGTCGGACGTCGACCCTCCGATCGCCCTGTTGACTTCGCCGACCCTGCGGACGCGTGAGACGGCCGCGGCTGTGGGGTCCGTCATCGGACTCGAGGCGGTGCCGGACTACTCGTTCATCGAGGCAAACTTCGGGGACTGGGACGGGTTGACCTCCGAGGAGGTGGAGGAGCGGTGGCCGCGAGCTGCGCGCCGGTGGTTCACCGACCCGGCCTTTCATCCGGAGGGCGGCGGCGAATCTCTCAACGAGGTCTACACGCGGCTCAAGCGCGGCCTGACCAGGGTTGTTGAGTCCTATCCGGTCAGCACCATCGTGGTGGTCTCTCATGCGATCGCGATCAGGGCGGCTTTGGGCGTGGCGTTGGGCGCCCCAGCTCAGGCGTGGATGAGGTTTCGCCTTGCCCCCGGATCGCTGACGGCGATGCACTTCTGGCCGGCGGGTGACACCGAGGTCCTGGCGCACAACTGGACGCTCCTGGACGACTAGCGCCAACGCACCTCGGGTGAGCCGGGCCCATCGGCGCTGCCCCACGTCGCCACCGTGGCCACTGGTCCGGGCCCCGATCGCCGGTGCCCAGCGGCTACTCGCAGCCGATTCCGTCATTGTCGCGGTCCAAGTGCCGGGCGTACCCCGGATCGCCTCGATAGACCGGCGCCGCGCCGGCCGCGCGTGCAGCATCGCAGTTGCGGTAGTAAACCTCTGCCTGCGGAGTGGGAGTCGGCCGAGGAACCTGCTTCTCGGTGATGGTGAGCACCTGAGTCTGGGTTGACCTCTTCGTGGACGACCACGAGGAATCTTCCTTCTTCCATTGGTACTTGACAACGGTCTTGACCTTGTATTTCCCCGGCGACAGCGTGACCCGTGTCTTGCCCTCAGCCACTGTGTCGCCGTGCTGAGTGACTGTCAATCGTGCGGAGATGAGCCTGATCCCCGCCTCCTTGTGCACCGAAGGCTTGACGGTGACCCTAGATCCGTGTTTGACGGACTTGTCAGGGATCTCGTTGATGGTCACGCCGGGATCGGTGGCAAACGACGGTCGATGGCCTGAGGCCTCGACGGGGGCGGCGGCCAGCCCGAGAGACACAAGGGCGGCGATAGCGGGCGCGACAGCGAGTCGGAGAGTCATTCAAGGCCTCACAGGGTGTAGTCAGGGGACGGCCAGGTACATGCAGAGCCTAGCGATCGAGTGCCCCCTGCGCTACGGGCGACGAGGCCGCGGGGCGCCTCGACGCGGGTTAGGGGGTGTGACAGGGGCGGCGGGCAGTAGGGTGGGGGTCGCGGATGAGTTGGTTGGGCGGTCGCGGCGGGGTGACCCGGCGAGGAACGTCCGGACTCCTAAGAGCAGGGCGGTGGGTAACGCCCACCCGGGGCGACCCGCGGGACAGTGCCACAGAGAACAGACCGCCGCCTCCCGCGGGAGGCGGTAAGGGTGAAACGGTGGTGTAAGAGACCACCGGCGCCCCCGGTGACGGGGGCGGCCAGGTAAACCCCGCCCGGTGCAAGGCCAGACAGGAAGCGCTTGAGGGCTGCTCGCCCGAGCTTCCGGGTAGGCCGCTGGAGGCGTGCGGCAACGTGCGTCCTAGATGGATGGCCGCCACCGCGCTAGCGCGGGCAACCGCGGCGCGGCACAGAATCCGGCGTACAGACCAACTCATCCGCACCGTTGCTGACGCGGAGCGAGCTCCCATGACGTGCGAACGAGCCCACGGGAGCGCGCTGCGCGGCTGGGATCAGTACCAACGGTGGCTCGTGAAATGGGACCAGGCCCGGCATGGTGTCTCGTAGCGGCCCTTGATGTAGCCGAGACCCCAACGGATCTGGGTGGTGGGATCGTCGCGCCATTCTTTTCCGGCGCTCGCCATGCGCGAGCCGGGGTAGGCCTGAGGGATGCCGTACGACCGGCCGGTGGAGCCGGCGTGGACCCGCCATCCGGATTCTCGCTGCCACAGGCGGACCAGGCAGCGGTACTGCTTGGTGGACCAGCCACGGCGAGTGACCATTGACTTGGCGATCTTCTTGGCGGCGCGCGGGCCGGTGTCGGAATCGGCGGTGAAGGGGGTTACGGCGATCGTGGGAGTCGCATGAGCATCGGCGGCGGGCACAGTCCCCAGGGGGAGCGCGATGCCGATGATCGCGGCCGCGACAAGGCGGTCGGTGTGCTGCACAGTGGAATGTCCTCTCGGTAGCTGCACCGTCGAGCGACCCTTGGGAAGAGGACGCGATGACGGCGTTGGGTCGTCATCGCCCACGCCACAGTGTCACGAATTGGTTACGGACGCACCACCGGTGTCGGCCGCCGTGCATCCGGCGGGCGGATGAAGGCAGGTGAGGGCCGTCTTGCGCCGAGAGCGAACGACGGTGATATCGCGGCTCAAGGGCGCGGGACCGAGGAGGGCAACGTAGGGCAGGCCGCGGCGGATATCGTCGGCGACACCGCCCGGCCGCGGGGTCGGGCCACGCACCGCCAGCTCTCGCCGGTCTCGCCAATTGAGACACCTGTGATCGCAGCCGCGGAGCTGGGCTCGCGGGGTTGGGGTGGGCACATGGACACGACACACCAGATCGAAGCGGTCAACCGCGTGCTCTCGACTATCAAGCGTGACGTGGGTGACCCCGCAGGATGGGACTTCGTGCGGTTCTACCCGCACTCCCTCGCCTTGGGGATCATTGACGCGATCTGGTCCGTCAGGGTGACCTCTGGGGAGGTTGTCCGCGTGGTCTCGCACTATGCCGCCTACCGCCGTGACGAAGGCGCGAACCCGGACACCGACACGGCGAGCGACCTGCTCGGCACGTTCACGACCCTGGGCCTCGGCGGATGGATCGACCGGATCGGCAACCGCCAACGCACGTTCGCCGCGCTCACCGCGCCGGAGAAGGCCGACGCGGTGCGTCGGGCGGCGAAGATCCTCGTCGATGCCGGAATCGAGACTCCCGCCGATCTGAGCACCGTGGTTGCCCGCGCCTCAGACACAGAGCGATCGGTCGAGTCGGCATGGCGCTCCATTCCGGGTGAGACCAGCGGCCTGACGTGGCGGCGGCTGTCGCTGGTGACGGGGGCCTACGAACTCCCGCCCAGCCCGTGGCTGACCCAGTACATCGCGCAGGCCGTGGGGCACGCGACCCCGCAGGAGTCTCAGACGATTCTGGATGAGGCGGCCACGCGGCTTGGTGTCGCCCCGATGGCCCTACGTCAGGCCATCTGGCACCACGAGGCGATGGTCCACCCGAGTTCGGCCCTCGATTCCGGCCGGTAACCCCAGGCGTCTCATGAGCGTATGATGCAGCATCATTGATGCCTGTCGAGATGCTGGAAGGACTATGAGAACCACCGCGACAATTGAGGACAGTCTCATTGAGGAGGCTGTCGAACTGACAGGGGTGAAGGAGCCCGCCGTCCTGATCCGCATGGCTGTCGAGACTCTTGTGCGTGTTGAGGCTGGTAGGCGCCTTGCTGCGTTGGGGGGAAGCGATCCGGCCGCATCGGCCGCTCGGCGTCGCAGGAACCCAGAATGATCATTGTCGACACATCGGTGTGGATTGACCATCTGCACCGTACGGAGCCAGATCTCAAGGCTGCCCTCGGCTCGGATGGTGTGACCATTCACCCACTAGTGATCGAAGAACTGGCGGCGGGAAGCCTGGCTGATCGCGCCGAGGTGCTCTGGTTACTCGGGCGATTGCCCACCTGTCTGGTCATGTCTCACGATGAGGCGATGGTCATGATCGACAGGTGGCACCTGTGGTCAAGGGGCCTCAGCGCGGTCGACATTCACCTGCTCGGGTCGGCGCTACTTGG
>JAISBQ010000343.1 GCA_031266115.1 Bifidobacteriaceae bacterium | reverse complement strand
TGGCGCTCGTTCAACCGCCAGGATCGCTTGACTGGGATCCAGTGCAGGTTCGCCGTGTCAAGCGCGATGTTCGCTGTCGTGATTGCCCGGCGCAGCAGTGAGGTGTGGAGGATGTCAGGGCTGAGGCCAGCATCGGTCAACAACGCCCCACCGCGGGCCGCTTCAACGCGGCCCTTCTCAGACAGCGGGACATCGACCCAACCGGTGAAGAGGTTCTTGGCGTTCCATTCGCTTTCGCCGTGGCGAAGCAGGACGAGGGTATAGGTCATGGTGTCTAGTGTGCCGTACCCCGGGGAGTGCCGGTGCGGGACCTGCGCGCCGGCGCTGACGGCAGCGAGTCCCCGTCGCGAGTCGGCGGACCGACTCGCGACGGGGACTCGCAATGGCTGTCAGATGCCGCTACTAGTTGGCAGCGTCGTAAGCGGCCCTGATGTCCGCGGCGATCCGGCCTCGATCTGAGACCGTATAGCCGTGGGACTTCGCCCACTCGCGGATCACTGCAGTTTGGCCCGTCCCGCTGGACCTCCGGCCCTGCCCGCGCCGTGCGCGGCCAGAGACCTTGCGTGCCCCGCCGATCCAGCGGTTCAAGGACTCGCGCAAGTGATGCGCGTTCTCGTTGGTCAGGTCGATCTCGTAGGCGACCCCATCCAGGGCGAAGGTGACGGTCTCATCGGCCGTCCTGCCGTCGATATCATCGACCAGCAATACCTGCACTCGCTGTGCCATGAATTGACTCCCATTCTGTTGTGGCGCTACGCCAGATACGCGCAGCAGCACCGTCGGCGTTCACTCACGGTGATCTGCCAAGGATACATACAACAAAGGCTTCGCGCATCATCTGGTGCCGACGGCGAGTTTGCCGGGCCGGACGCGCCGGGCCGGACGCTCGCTCAAAGGGTCGGTTTGACGAGCGGGAAGAGGATGGTCTCCCGGATCCCGAGCCCCGTGATCGCCATGAGGAGGCGGTCCAGACCCATCCCCATTCCACCCGACGGAGGCATCCCAAATTCGATGGCTGCGAGGAACTCTTCGTCCAAGGCCATGGCCTCTTCATCCCCTGCCGCTGCCAACCGGGATTGGGCCATCAGGCGCTCGCGCTGGATCACCGGATCGACCAACTCCGAGTAGGCCGTGGCCAACTCAAAGCCGCGCACATACAGATCCCACTTCTCCACCAAGGCGGGCACCAAGCGGTGCTGCCTGGTCAGTGGCGACGTTTCCACGGGGAAGTCCATGACGAACGTCGGCGCCACGAGGTGGCGCGCCACCCTGTCTTCCCACAGCTCTTCAATGAGCTTGCCCCTTCCCACGTCCGCGACTGTCTTACCCAGGCCCACCCGTTGGGAAACCTCATCGAGCTCTCGGACGGGTGTCGTCGGGGCAATCTCCTGCCCGAGCGCCTCGCTCAATGAACCCAGAAGTGTGATAAACGTCCACTCGCCGCCCAAATCGTAGTCCGTACCGTCAGCCAAGTGGACGAGTGTCGAGCCGGTCGCGCTGCGAGCCGCCTCCTGGACGATTTCCCGCGTGAGTGTGGCCATGGTCACATAATCTCCATACGCCTCATACGCCTCCAGCATGGCGAACTCGGGCGAATGGGAGGAGTCGGCACCCTCGTTCCTGAAATTTCGGTTGATCTCGAAGACGCGCTCAAACCCCCCCACGACGGCTCGCTTGAGAAACAGCTCCGGTGCGATGCGCAGGTACAGGTCCATGTCGAAGGCGTTCATGTGGGTGCGGAAGGGCCTTGCCGCCGCTCCGCCGTGCACGGCCTGGAGCATCGGCGTCTCAATCTCGTCGAAGCCGCGAGACTCCAACGAGCGTCGCAGCGATCGAACCACGGCGATTCTCGTGTCCGCGATCGACCTGGCCTGGGGGCGAACGATGAGGTCGGCCGATCGGTTGCGCACCCGCGCCTCTTCGGACAGGTCGGAATGAAGTACCGGCAAAGGCCTCAACGCCTTCGCCGCCATCCGCCACTCGTCCGCGAGCACCGACAGTTCACCCCTCCTCGAGCTGATGACCCGCCCGTGAACAAACAGGTGGTCGCCCAGGTCCACATCCGCTTTAAAGGCCGCCAGCGAGGCCGGCCCCACCTGCGCCAACGAGACCATCACCTGGAGGCGCTCTCCATGGCCGGCCTGCAGCGCCGCGAAACACAGCTTGCCCGTGTTTCGCAGGTGCACCACCCTTCCTGCGATTCCTACCTCGCGGTCGGTCTCCTCACCCGCGGTCAGATGCGCGTAGGCGGCCCGGACTTCGGGGATGGTCGCGGTGATGGGAACCGACACCGGATATGGCTCACCGCCCGCGGCAAGCATCGCCTCACGCTTGGCGAGGCGAACCCTAACCTGTTCTGGAACGTCCGGAAGTGGTGCCTGGAGACGTGCCGCGTCCGATGGCGCACCCACCTGGCCGTGTTGAGTGTCAGTCACGGCGACAAGGGTAATGGTCGGGCCCGCCCGCATCCGCGGTGGCCGGGCCCGACCACCGTCACCGGCATGTTGTCGATCAGCCGAGTGGTACCCACGCGGATGGCGCCGATCACGGTGGCATCGCCCGTCGATGTGCCGCCGAGCGGCACGAAGTCGGGGCCCACCAGGTCGAGATAGTCCACCGTCAGGCCGTCGCCAGGGTCCAGTGACGCGGCCAGCGTGCACCTCACGCCCTCGGCACCCACGCCATCGGCGGCCGCCGCGGCGCCCGCATGAAGGGCGCGCGGCAGGGCGAGGGCGCGTTGGCGCTCGGCCGGCGTGAGATAGGCGTTGCGGGAGGACGCGGCGAGACCGTCAGGATCTCGTCGTGTCGCCACGGTCACGATCTCCACGCCCAGATCCAGGTCGTGAACCATCTGGCGAATCAGGTGAACCTGCTGGGCATCCTTCTGGCCAAACACGGCGATATCGGCGCGGGTTCGCCCCAGGAGCTTGGCCACAACGGTGAGCACGCCGGCGAAATGCCCTGGCCTGATCTTGCCCTCGTATCGTTCGCCCGCTGGCCCAGGGACGATACTGACCTGCGGTTCTCCTCCCGGGTACATGTCGGCGGACGTGGGTGCGTACACCACATCCACCCCCCGTCCCGCCAATGCCGCACAGTCAGCCTGCACGGTCCGCGGATAGGCGTCGAAGTCCTCACCCGGCCCGAACTGGAGCGGATTGACGAACACCGTGACCACCACGGATCCGCCGTACGCCGTTGCCGCATCCACGAGGTCAAGGTGGCCGGCGTGTAGCGCGCCCATCGTCATCACGACGCACCGCGGGCTGGCAAGGTGCGCCAGCGCCCGGCCCAACGTCGCCTGGTCGCCTGCGAGATTGGGCGTCGCCGCCATCATGACGCCGCACCTGCACCCGGCCCCGCGCCCAAGCGCAACGCGTCCAGCCCCGCGGCGTAGTGCTCGTCGTCGATCCGCCCCGCGCGCCAGGCCGCGGCCAGGGTGGCGCGCGCCATCGTGCGGTAGAGCTCGCCGGCGCCTGCCGCCGGGTCGCCATCACGCTCTCGCGCCCCCGCGCTCAGGGCATCCAAGCCGCGCACATGGACGGCCAGCGTGCCGACGTCGCCCCGCGACGCGGGTCCAGTCAGCGCCCCGATCCCGTCGCGTAGCGCGCCGTCCACCGCGGCCGTCACCACCGGACGCAGCAACCCTTCGGGGTCATCCACGCCAAGCGCCTGCAGGATCCCCCTCGCCGAATCGATGAGCACCTGGCAGTGATTCGCCGCCTGACACAGCGCCGCATGGTAGGCAGGCCGGTCTGCCCCAGCCACCCAGAACGGCACGCCGCCCAGTTCCTCCACCAGCAACGTGGCGACTGGCCGGTACAGGTCTGGCGCCGAGACCGCGAACGGTGCACCTCGCATGCGCTGGACATCAAGGGAGGACCCGCTGAACGTCATCACCGGATGGATCGCAACCGCGAGCGCGCCCGCGGCGCTCAGCGGGTCGAGAATCTCGAGCCCGCTCACGCCGCAGGCATGGGCCACAACGGTTCCGGGCCGAACGGCACCCGCCAGGGTGCCGGCCAGGGCGGGGACGGCATCGTCGGGGACTGTCAGGAAGGTGACATCCGCGCGAGCGATCACCTCCACGGGCTCCAGCACCGGAGCCGAGGGGACGATGGCGTCGACGCGGTCCCGAGTGGAGGCCCGGCGGGCGGTGACCCCGGCGATGGGGTGCCCGCAGGCCGCGAATCCGGCGGCGAAAGCAGCTCCCACCCGGCCAAACCCGACGATTCCGATGGACGGCGGCGTCGCATGCTGGCTCACCGGCACATCATCCCACGGTGGGTGGTCCCAGGTTCGCGACATCGTG
>JAISBQ010000131.1 GCA_031266115.1 Bifidobacteriaceae bacterium | reverse complement strand
CCCTCGGGTTCAGGAACCTCGCCAACTATGTCACCCGCGCCCTACTCGACACCGGCGGCTTCAGACCCAAAATCCAGACACTCCTCACATGACCACTACACCCTCAAATCCGAAGAGCCGCTATGGGTCACGCGACGCGGATGCGTTGTGTGGGTTGGCCCGTGAAGTGTGCGATGAGTTCGAAGTCGTGGTCGAGGTGGAGCACGGTGAGACCTCGCTCTTCGGCGAGGGCGGCGATCAGGAGGTCCGGGATTGAGGGTGCCCGGTGCTGTCCGTGGAGAGCCGCCAACCCTTGGAGTTCCACGGCGCGGCGCTCCGAGCCGGGCGTCGCGTAGACGAGCGGCATGAGGGAGACCAGCGCGCCCCGCGTGTTCACTGCCCAGTCCGCAGCTGTTCGCGCGGAGTAGCCCAATTCGAGCAAGGTGGGAGTGGAGACACATATCAGGCCGCGTTGGATCCGCTGGAGCCACAGGTTGCGATCCGGCGAGCCCTCGATCCGTACGGCCGCCGACTTGTCGATCAACCAACCGCGACTCTGGGTCAACGCCAGGCCCCCCGCATGACATCGGGGTTGTCCAGGTCGATGGTGGCCTGCGTGAACTGGTGCAGGTCGCCAACGGTGAGGTCCTTGGCGGGCGCCTCGACCTGTTCGGCGATCAAGCGTCGGAGGTATTCGGCGCGGCTGAGCCCAACTCGCTCGGCGACGCGGTCTAGTCGCGCGAGATCGTCCTTGGACACGTTCCTGACCAGCACGTCTGTCATAGTCGTAGTACTCCTGTCTGGCATAGATATCTCCGGCTAGCCCATGATATCCCATGCCGATGATTGCGCACCGAAGCATGAGCGTCCCACCAGAGGGGATCGGAGCTTCGTGCTCCGCGCTATGTGCGATCTGACTCTCGCCTGCTGGCGTCTGACTCTTGGTGGTAGCGGGGTTGCGGGCTGCTGGTAGCGGCAGCCGCCGATGCGGAGTGTTGGCCGGCTTCGGCCCGTGTTGACCTATTCCCAGTAGTCGGCGTGGGATCGGGCTTCGGTGGCGTGGATGCGGCGCATGTCGATGTCTCCGAGGTCGATCCAGCGGCCGTGGCTGGCGAGCCGGTTGACGATGGAGTCCGCGGCGCCTGTGTCCGGGAGGGCGGTGGCCCAGTAGTCCGGCCCGGATTGGCTGGCTTTCATTGTGGGTCTGCGGTGCTCGCGTGATCTCGACCGTCGCGTGCCGGGTGGCGCTTGAGGTGGTGTCACCGAGTCGATACGAAGCATCAGGTGCTAGCATCTGATGCGTGCGGACTACCCTGGATATCGACATCGACGTCCTTGGGGCGGCTCGGGACCTCGCCCGTTCGGAGCGGCGCACCATCGGTGGAGTCATCTCGGACATGGCGCGGCGCGGATTTGCGGCAGGCGACATGCGCGATGAGTCGCGCGCTGATCCGGCGCCGACCGACGTGGACCGATGGCTGAGTGAGCGCGGGATCGCCACCTTGCCGCACGGCCGAGCGCTGGTGACCGACCATCAGGTGCAGGCATTGCGGGACGAACTGGGCATATGAAGCCCGCGCTGCTCGACGTCAATGTGCTCGTGGCCCTCCTTGACCCGTGCCATGCCCTCCATGAGATTGCCGTGAACTGGCTCAGCGGCACCATCCGCGCTGGCTGGAGTACGTGCGCCATCACCCAGAATGGCTTCGTCCGCGTCGTATCGCAGCCCGCGTACCCGAACGCCGTGCCAACTCAGCACGCCACTGCCATCCTGCGGTCGGCTATAGCTGACGCGAATCATCACTTCTGGCCCTGTGACATCGAGGTGTGCGATCCACGGCGGATCCGACCGGACTACCTGCTTGGCCCGGGGCAGGTGACTGACGTGTACCTCCTTGCGCTCGCGACCGCCCACGGGGGATTCCTCGCGACGTTCGACCAGCGGATCACCCCGAAAGCAGCCGTTGGCGCGACGCCCGAGAACCTGGTGGTCATCAGGGCACCCTCCCGCAGGGCGGGGCTGGGGTAAAGTGTCCGGTTGGTCGCGCCGTCGGGCGCACCCGAGGTCTCGGGCGTCCTCACCTGAGGAGATCCCATCGGGGGCAGGAGCGATCGGCATTGTCTAGGGAGGCTTTGGTGGCACCGAGGTTGGGCACGGTCTGGCGAATGTGTTGTCGCCACACGCCGCCAACCCTGTTCGCCCAGGGGTGAGCCCCCAGCCCCGATCGTCCGATTCGGCTGCGGTCCGCCCCGCCACCGAAGAAGCCGGTCATGAGCCCCACCATCAACGCCTCGCTTGGCGAGAGGCGCCTGTTCCAAGTCCCTCCTGAGTTCGCGGCCCAGGCCAATATTGGGCCCGCCGATTACGCCCGGCTCCTGGCCGAAGGCGTCGCCGACCCGGTCGGCTTCTGGGAACGCGCGGCCGGCCTTCTGACCTGGGATGTTCCCTGGACATCGGCCCACACCTGGTCTCCGGCGCGCCCATTGCCGGGCGGCCCGCCGGGCGAGCTGAGCGTCCCCGAGGGCCGGTGGTTCATCGGTGGACGCCTCAACGTCGCGGTCAACTGTCTCGACCGGCACGTCGCCGCCGGCCTGGGGGACAAGGTGGCTCTCTACTTCGAGGGCGAAGGGGGCGACCACCGTGTCATCACCTACGCCCACCTGTTGGACGAGGTGTGCCGGGCCGCCAACGCGCTGGCGGCGATGGGCGTCGGCAAGGGCGACCGTGTCGTGGTTTACCTGCCGGTGATTCCCGAGACCATCATCATCACCTTGGCGATAGCCAGGATCGGTGCCATCCATTCCCTCGTATTCGGTGGATTCTCCGCCGATGCCGTCCGGTTCCGTCTGCGCGACACCCGCGCCACACTACTGGTCACCAGCGACGGCCAATTCCGCCGTGGGGTGGCCACCGAGGTCAAGTCCGCGGCCGATGCCGCCGCGGCAGACCTCGACCACCTCACCCACGTGCTGGTGGTGCGCCGCACCGGCCAAGCCGTGCCGTGGACCGCCAGGCGCGACCTGTGGTGGCATGAGGTGATCGCCGGCGCCAGCCCAGACCATCATCCCGAGGCGTTCGACGCGGAGACCCCCCTGTTCATCATCTACACCTCGGGTACCACCGGCCAACCGAAGGGACTGGTCCACACCGCGGGCGGATATCTGGTCCAAACCGCCTGGACGCATTGGGCCCACTTCGACGCCAAGCCCGACGATGTCCATTGGTGCACGGCTGACCTCGCGTGGGTGACGGCCCATTCGTACGAGATCTATGGGCCGCTCGCGAACGGTTTGACCCAGGTGATCTACGAGGGGACTCCCGATACGCCCCATCCCGCTCGCCACTTCGAGATCATCGAACGCTACGGCGTCACCACCTACTACACCGCGCCCACGCTGATCCGCACACTTGCCAGCCGGTTCCCCGACGGCCCGCCCGCCCGCTACACCCTGGATTCCTTGCGTCTGCTCGGCACCGTCGGCGAATCGATCAACCCCGAAGCCTGGGTCTATTTCCACGAGAAGATCGGACGCGGACGCGCACCGATCGTGGACACGTGGTGGCAGTCGGAGACGGGCGCCACCATCGTGTCCCCCCTCCCCGGAGTGAACCAACTCAAGCCGGGCTCGGCCACGCGCGCTCTGCCGGGCTTGGCGGTGGATGTCGTGGACGATGACGGCCATTCAGTCGGCCCAGAACGCGGCGGCCATCTTGTGGTCACCCACCCGTGGCCGGCGATGGCTCGCACGGTGTGGGGAGATCCTCAGCGATATCTCGACTCATACTGGCGCAAATTCGCTGGGTGCGGCGACGATGGTCAAGGCTATTTCCTTGCGGGCGACGGTGCGGCTTTCGACGCGGACGGCGACCTGTGGATACTCGGGCGATCGGATGAGGTGATCAACGTGGCAGGCCATCGCCTATCGACGATCGAGATCGAATCGGCGCTGGTCACCCATTCGTCTGTGAGGGAGGCCGGTGTCGCCGGGGTGGCCGATGAGATAAGAGGCCAGGTCGTGGCCGCATTCGTTATTCCGACCGTGCCACCCGGCCCCGTCACCGACCTGGACGCGTGGCATGAGGCCAGCCGTGTGGCCACGGCTAGTCTCCGTCGGCATGTGCGGGACGCGATCGGACCCGTCGCTCAACCGGCCGACGTGATCCTCGTGCCGGATCTGCCGCGCACTCGCTCGGGCAAGATCATGCGCCGGCTACTGGCCGAACTGTACGATTCCACACCGCTAGGCGACACGACATCGCTGCAAAACGCCGAGGCTTTGACCGCCATCGGCGACTTGTTGGCGTTTCGCCACACCACACACCAGGAGGCGACATCATGACTGACCGCGCGTGGGGATTCCGCACACGTGCTCTGCACGCCGGCGGGGCACCCGACCCAGCCACTGGGGCACGGGCCGTGCCGATCTACCAGACGACATCGTTCGTGTTCGACGGCACCGAGGATGCCGCCGCCCTGTTTGCCTTGCAGAAATACGGGAACGTCTATTCGCGGTTAGGCAATCCGACCGTCGCGGCGCTGGAGGAGCGCATCGCCTCGCTGGAGGGGGGTATTGGAGCGGTGGCCACGGCGTCGGGACTGGCGGCTGAGTTCTTGACCTTCGCGGCGGTGGCCGGGGCGGGGGACCACCTGGTCGCCGGGGCTCAGCTGTACGGCGGGACCCTCACCCAATTGGATGTCACGTTGCGGCGCTTCGGTGTGGACACCACCTTCGTGAGTGGAAGCCAACCTGGGGACTATGCGGCCGCCATCGGACCCGCGACAAAGGCCGTCTACGTTGAGGCGATAGCCAACCCGTCCGGCGAGATCGCGGACATCGAATCGTTGGCCCAGATCGCGCACGATGCCGGCGTGCCACTGATCGTGGACGCCACGTTGGCGACGCCGTACCTGCTGCGGCCCATCGAGCATGGCGCGGACATTGTCATCCACTCGGCGACCAAGTTCTTGGGTGGACACGGAACCACGCTAGGGGGAGTCATTGTCGAATCCGGGCGGTTCGATTGGGGCAACGGGAAGTTCCCATTGCTCACCGAACCGGTGCCGGCCTATGGCGACCTGCGATGGTGGGAGAACTTTGGCGCGTATGGCTTCTTGACCAGACTGCGAGCCGAACAGCTGCGCGACATCGGTCCCGCACTCTCCCCGACGGCCGCATTTGCACTGCTCCAGGGCGTGGAAACCCTGCCACAACGGATGGATGCCCACCTCTCGGGGGCGCGGCAGGTGGCCGAGTTCCTGGAGGCCGATCCGCGAGTTGCCTACGTCAATTGGGCGGGTTTGCCGAGCCATCCGCATCACGCGCGGGCGGCGAAATACCTTCCAGCCGGGCCAGGGGCAGTGTTCGCGTTCGGTCTGCGGTCTGCGGGAGGCCGCGCGCCGCGGGACGTGGGACGGGCGTTCATCGAGAACCTGACGTTGGCCAGTCACCTGGCGAATGTCGGCGACGCGAAGACGCTGGTGATCCATCCGGCGTCGACCACCCATCGTCAGCTCAGCGCCGAGCAGCTGGCCGCCGCCGGGGCGCCGGAGGACTTGGTACGCATCTCGGTGGGTCTGGAGGATCCGCCGGACATTCTGTGGGACATCGACCAGGCGCTGGATGCGGCGTGGAAGGAAGGATAGCCGTGGCTGACGAGAATGCCGCCGAAGGCGAGAGGGCTGAGGCGTGCGCCCTGAGGCCGACGCTCGATGTCACAGCGTCGGCGCTGTGGTCACCGCCTGACGCCGCACAGCGCCGTGCGATCCTGCGACGCACGCGGGTGGTGGCGATGATTGGAGCGTCGCCGAAGGTGTCACGGGCGAGCTACTTTGTCGCGACGTATCTGCTGACGTCCTCGCCTTATCGCCTCTACTTTGTCAATCCGCGGGCACGGGAGATCCTGGGCCAGCCGGTCTATCCCACGGTGGCTGACCTGCCCGTCAGACCCGACCTTGTCGACGTCTTCCGCCGTCACGCCGATCTGCCGCAGGTGTTGGACGAGACCTTGGCGGTGGGCGCCGACACCCTGTGGTTGCAATTGGGTTCCCACCACCAGGATGTGGCCGAACGGGGTGCGGCCGAAGGACTCACGGTCGTGACCAACAGATGCCTGAAGGTCGAGCACGCCCGCTTCCACGGTGGCCTCCACCTGGCGGGTTTTGACACAGGAGTGATCACGTCCAGGCGCCAGGGACGCTAGGGATTCCCGGGCGTGGGTGCGAGCCACCCGCACCACCGGCCTGCGGTAGACTGATCGGCTGGTCGCGCCTTTGGGCGCACCTGGGGTCTTGGCCGTCCTCCCCGGCAGGGGAACGTGTTGGCCCCGCGCCGTGGTCGGTGACCCACTGTGGTGGGTGGCGACGGTGTGATCGTGACAACAACAACGACAGGAGTGCGTACCACCCATGACATCTGTTCGCCGCGCGCGCCGCCAGGTTCGCGAATCCCGAGCCCTCGGCATCCCCCTCACACCCAAAGCCGTCAAGTACTTCGAGAAGCGACCCTACCCACCCGGCGAGCACGGCAGAGGCCGGCGGCGCACCGAATCCGACTATGCGGTCCGGTTGCGGGAAAAGCAGCGCCTGCGCGCCCAGTATGGGCTGCGTGAGAAGCAGCTCGTGAGGGCCTTCGGGGAAGCGAAGAAGGAATCCGGGCTGACCGGTGAGGCACTGGTGGAACTGCTGGAGATGCGCCTCGACTCCCTCGTGCTGCGCTCCGGGCTCGCCCGGTCCATCTACCAGGCCCGCCAGGCCGTAGTCCACCGCCATGTGTTGGTGGACGGCAAGCTTGTGGACCGGCCCAGCTACCGCGTGACCCCGGGGCAGGTCATCCAGATCAAGCCGTCATCCCAGGTCCTCACCCCGTTCCAGGTGGCCGCCGCCGGAGCCCACCGCGACGTGCTGCCGCCCCTGCCCGAGTACCTCGACGTGACCCTGGAGCGCCTGCGCGTGGAACTCGTCCGGCGTCCCAAGCGGGCCGAAGTCCCGGTGACCGCCGAGGTTCAACTCGTCGTCGAGTACTACTCTCGCTGACCCGCACCCACCACCGACAAGGGGGGCGACCATGGACTACATCGGACCTATTGCCGGACTCGCCGCAGCGGCCGGTTTCCTCATCCTCGTCGGCCTGCTCGCCGTGCCGATCATCAAACTTGGCCGCGTGCTCGACGAGACTCGTGTCGCCGTCAAGTCGATGACCGATCACACGATGCCGATCCTCGACGAGGCGACCACATCCGTGGCCGGCGCCAACGCCATCCTCGAGCGAGCCGAGACCGTCACCACGGCCGCCGCGGAGGTCTCACAGAACGTCTCGGCGCTGACCGCCCTGTTTGCCGCGACCATTGGCTCGCCGATCATCAAGGTCGCCGCGTTCACCTATGGGGTCCGCAGCGCCTTCACGTCCCGGCGGTCACGGTCATGATTCGCCGGCTCGCCTCCCTGGGGTTGCTCGCCGCGATCGCCGCGGGCGCCGTGGTGGCCGTCCGCCGCGTGGAGCGCCTCAGGTCGGCCGCCACGCCGCAGGGGCTCGCACGGACGGCCGATTCGCTGATCGGCGCCGCCCAGGGGTTCGCCGGTGATGTCCGGACTGCGGCCGCGCGGCGCGAGGCCGAGTTGCGTGCCGCGGTCCTGGGGGGTGGCAAGGACGATGGCGCGCCAGCGCCCGCGCCCGGATCCGCACCCCGCCAGCCCGCCCGAGCGCCGTCATCGTCCAGGCCCGGAGGCCTCCAAGCGGGCGACGAACTCGACCCGCTGTACGACTTCTGAACCCGTGTGACTTGAGAACCAGCAAAGGAAGGCTCACGCCATGCTCACGTCCGAGATTAGGCGGCGGTACCTCGAGTACTTCGGGTCCCGCAACCACGAAGTGGTGCCCTCCGCGTCCCTGATCAGCGCCGACCCCTCACTGCTGTTCACCGTGGCCGGGATGGTGCCCTTCATCCCCTACATGCTCGGACAGGTCACACCGCCGTGGCCACGGGCCACATCGGTCCAAAAGTGCGTGCGCACCCTCGACATCGACGAAGTCGGCAAGACCACCCGGCATGGCACGTTCTTCCAGATGAACGGCAACTTCTCCTTCGGCGACTACTTCAAGGAAGGTGCTATCGCCTACGCGTGGGAGTTGGTGACCGGACCGCAGTCGGACGGGTTCTTCGGATTCGATCCCGATTCCATCTGGGTGACGGTGTACGAGGGGGACGACGAGGCGGCACGCCTGTGGCGCAGCGTGGCGGGACTCGCCCCCGAACGCATCCAACGGCGCGGCATGAAGGATAACTTCTGGTCCACGGGACAGCCCGGACCGGCCGGACCCTGTTCGGAGATCTACGTGGACCGGGGACCCCAGTTTGGGCCCGATGGCGGACCGATCGTGGACGAGGACAGGTTCTTGGAGATCTGGAACCTCGTGTTCATGGAGATGGAACGCGGCCGCGGCACCGGCAAGGAGGATTTCGAAATCCTGGGTGAACTCGCCCAGAAGAACATCGACACCGGGATGGGTCTCGAACGTGTCGCCTACCTCCTCCAGGGCGCGGGCAACCTCTACGAGATCGACGAGGTTTTTCCCGTTATCGCCAAGGCCGAGGAACTCGCCGGGCGCACATACGGCAGCGATCCCCAGGCGGACGTGGGATTCCGCGTGGTGGCCGATCACGTCCGCTCCGCCCTGATGCTGATCGGCGACGGAGTGACCCCCTCGAACGAGGGCCGCGGGTACGTGTTGCGCCGCCTGGTGCGTCGCGTGATCCGGTCGATGAGGCTCCTCGGGGTTTACGAGCACGTCATGCCCGAACTCCTGACCACCTCGAAGGATGCGATGAAGGCCTCCTATCCGGAGCTCCAGCGGGATTGGGACCGGATCAGCGGCACCGCATATGCCGAAGAGGACAGCTTCTTGCGGACCCTGACCCAGGGGACAGCGATGCTGACCCGTGCGACAGCCAGGGCCAGGGACGCCGGCCAGGCCACCTTGTCCGGTGACGACGCCTTCGCCCTGCACGATACGTTCGGGTTCCCGATCGATCTCACCATTGAGGCCGCGGCCGAACAGGGCCTGGACGTGGACGTTCCGGTGTTCCGTGAACTCATGGCCGCCCAACGCCAGCGCGCCCGCGCGGATGCGCTCGCCAAACGGGGGGCTCGCCGACACGGGCGCATACCAGGCGGTGCTCACCGAGATTGGCCGCCAGACCGAGTTCGACGGATACTCCCTGATGGAGCTTCGCTCCCGGATCGTCGGTCTGCTCGCCGATGGTGTGGCGGTGCCGGTGGTCAGCGGACCGGCGGATGTGGAACTCATCCTCGACCGCACACCCTTCTACGCCGAGGCCGGTGGGCAACAGCCGGACCAAGGCACCCTCGAATTCGATTCCGGTGCCACCGTCGATGTCGACGATGTTCAGCGGCCGGTGCGCGGGCTGATTGTTCACCGCGGGCGCCTAGCGGAAGGCACGCTCGCCATTGGCGATGCCGCCCACGCGCGGGTCGACGTGGCGCGCCGCAAGGCGATCTCGCGTGCCCACACCGCCACACACATGGTTCACCGAGTGCTGCGAGACCACCTCGGTGGAACCGCCACCCAGGCCGGCTCGGAGAACGCCCCATCGCGCCTGCGCTTCGACTTCCACTACGGCAGTTCCGTGCCGGCATCGTCCCTCGCAGCCATTGAGGAAGAGGCCAACACGATGCTGGCCGAGGATCTGGAAGTAACGGAACAGGTTATGCCTCGCACCGAGGCCGAGGCGCTCGGCGCAATGGCGCTGTTTGGCGAAAAGTACGGCGACATGGTCCGGGTGGTGTCGATCGGTGGTGACTGGTCCCGCGAACTGTGCGGCGGCACCCACATGAACACCTCAGGACAACTCGGGCGGATCACCCTGGTAGGCGAGGAGTCCACTGGATCCGGGGTCCGGCGTCTCGAAGCGTTCGTGGGGGACCGAGCCTACGGATACAACGCCCGCGAGCACGTTCTCGTGTCCCAGCTGTCCGAACTGCTCAAGGTCCGGGCCGATGACCTGCCTCAGCGCGTGGACGCCCTGGTCAGGCGCGTCCACGAGGCCGAACGCCGAGTGGACGCGATGCGCCAGGCCCGGCTCCTCGCCCGTGCCGCGGACATCGCGGCGGGCGCGAGCGGCGACCCGGTGCTCCTCGCGACCTTCGATGCCGGCGAGGATGGCGCCATCGAAGACCTGCGCGCGTTGGCCGGTGACGTGCGGGCCAGGCTCGGCGAGGGGCGTCCAACCGTGGTCGCCATGGCCGGACAGGCCGGAGGGAGAGCCGTCATTGTCGTGGCGACCAACGGCGCCGCACGGGATCGCGGCGTACGGGCCGGCGTGCTCGCAAAGGCCGCCTCCGGGGTGCTCGGCGGGGGCGGGGGCGGCAAAGACGACATGGCACAAGGCGGAGGCGCCCGGCCGGACCGCATGGCCGAGGCGTTCGCGGTGCTCCGCCAGGAGGTCGCGGACTGATGCGCCGGGGCCGGCGCCTCGCGATCGACGTGGGCGACGCGCGTGTCGGCGTAGCCCACTCGGACCCAGACGGCATCCTCGCGACGCCGGTGGCGACCATCGCGCGAGCCGGGATGACGGACCACGCGCTCGCCGGCCAGATCGTCCAGATCGCGGACGATGACGGCGCCATCGAGATCATTGTTGGTCACCCCGTTCACCTGTCGGGTGCCGCCGGGGCCGCTGCCGGCAAGGCTCAGGCGTTTGCCCAGGTGCT
The DNA here is from genome assembly GCA_031266115.1 of Bifidobacteriaceae bacterium. GTDB lineage: Bacteria > Actinomycetota > Actinomycetes > Actinomycetales > WQXJ01 > JAIRRT01. The sequence continues at coordinate 2,916 of JAISBQ010000131.1, read as the reverse complement.
GGCGGGGCGATGGCATGGCGGAGTCCGCCTGGTGGACGAACGTCTGACCACAGTTGAAGCGAAAGGGCACCTGCGGGGTGCCGGGCGTGATGAGCGGTCGGGACGGGCCGTCATCGACCAGGTGGCGGCCGTGTTGATCCTTCAATCGGCGCTGGACCGGGAGCGGTCCACCGGCGAGTTACCGGGAGAACCGGTGACGCTACAATCGCCCGGGGCCCGGGACAAGGAGGGTGACGCGTGAGTGAGTGGTTCACCGACCCGCCGGCGGGCACGGGGCCGCCGGCGCGCCGGGCACATGAACGGGATCTCGAACGGATCAGGGCCACGCGGCGCCGGCGCCGCATCGTCACCGCCGGGGTGTCCATCGCCGCACTCGCTGCCATGGGTGCGGTCAGCGTGTTCGTGGTGCTGCCCTTCATCGACAGTTTTCGCGGCGAGACCGAACAGGTGGTCACCGACTATGAAGGGCCAGGAACCGGGGCCGTCCAGGTGGTGGTTCGCTCGGGCGATGGCGGCATGGCCATCGCTGAGACCCTCGCCGACGCCGGCGTTGTGGCGACGGCCGACGCCTTCGTCACCGCGTTCAACCTCAACTCGCGCGCCCAGGGTGTCCAGCCGGGAACCTACACGCTGGCGCGGGAGATGCGTGCTGCCGATGCGGTCGCGGCGCTTCTCGATCCCGTCAACCGCCAGGTGGTCAAGTTCACGGTCCCCGAGGGGTTCCGTGCCGATCAGGTCTATGAGCGAATCGCCGAGGCGACTGGGCTGAGCGTCGAATCGTTGGCCGACGCGGCCAAAGACACCGAGACACTCGGGTTGCCACCCGAGGCCGAAGGTGACGTGGAGGGCTGGCTGTTTCCCGCCACGTACGAGGTGGACCCCAATCCGACCCCCGCCGAGGTGCTTGCCCCGATGATCGCCAAGACCGTCGAGGTGTTGGACGATTTCGGTGCCGAACCCGAGGTGTGGCGCAAGACTCTGATTCTCGCCTCCATGGTGGAAAAGGAAGCCAAGCTAGACGAGGACCGCCCGAAGGTGGCGCGCGTGTTCCTCAACCGGATCGATCAAGACATGCTGCTGATGTCCGATGCAACCGTTGCGTACGGCGCCGGCAACTTCTCCACGGTGTTCACTACCGACGAGGAGCGCGCGGACGATAACCCGTACAACACCTATGTCAACGAAGGGCTGCCTGGCGGAGCGATCTGCAACCCCGGCGAGGCCGCCATCGCTGCGGCGCTCGGCCCCGAGAAGGGGGACTGGCTGTACTTCGTGGTGGTGAACCTCCAAAGCGGCGAGACGGCCTACGCCGAGACCGCCGCGGGCCATGAGGCCAACGTCCAACAGATGCGTGACTGGATCGCCGAGCACCCCGGTGACTACTAAGTGGCTGGATGGGAACGTAGGGGCGGTTGCGGCGCACCGGTCGGGACCGGGCCGCGCGGCTGTTCTCGGGCATCCCATCGGCCACAGCCTGTCCCCAGTGCTCCACCGGGCGGCCTACGCGGCGCTCGGTCTGGACGGATGGACGTATGAGGCACGCGATCTGGTGGCTGACCAGTTGGCGGCCTTCCTCGCCCGCGCGGACGGATGGGCAGGATTCTCGCTGACGATGCCGCTCAAACCCGTGGCGCTCACGCTGGCCACCCACGTGGATCGGCTCGCTCGCCTGACGGGTGGCGCCAACACCCTGATTCCCGCCGCAGGCGGCGGGTGGACTGCGCTCAACACCGACGTGGACGGGATCGCGGCGGCGCTCAATGACGCGGACCTCGCGGCGCCCGAGGGCCTTTCGCCGCACGCGGCGACCGTCCTTGGCTCGGGCGCCACGGCGGCATCGGCCCTCGCGGCGCTCGCGAGGGCCGGGATCGGGCCGGTCGAGGTGTGGGCGCGTCACCCTGAACGGGGTGCACACCTGCCGGCCATCGCTCAGGCGTTCGGCGGGGTGGCGAGCGTCCGCGGGATATCCGCGGGCCGGCCCGCACCCGTGACCCCGATCGTGATCGCGGCATTGCCGCCCGGTGCGGCGGACGCGTTTGCGGAGCGGCTGCCCGCGAACGCCCGTGGACGGGTGCTCCTCGATGTCGCCTACGATCCGTGGCCGAGCCGACTCGTACGCGCCTGGGTGAGGGCCGGCGGCACCGTGGTTCCCGGCCTGGCCATGCTGATGCACCAGGCGGCGCGGCAGGTGGAGGCGATGACCGGCCTGACGGCTCCCATCGCGGCGATGCGGGCGGCGCTGGCGAGGACACGGCCGGGAGGGACCGACATCGTACGCGGGAACGGAGGAGAAGCGCCGTGGGCGGATTAAGGTGGGCAACGGCGGGGGAGTCCCATGGGCGCGCGCTGGTGGCCATGGTCGAGGGAATCCCGGCGGACGTCGCCTTGACCAGCGCGGACATTGTGGCCGGATTGGCGCGGCGGCGCGTCGGCCACGGGCGTGGGGCACGGATGACGGTCGAAACGGACGAGGTCACCTTGACGGCCGGCGTGTGGCGGGGCCGGACACTCGGCTCGCCGATCGCCATCGAGATCGCCAACGCCGAATGGCCGGCGTGGCGCGAGGTCATGTCCCCGGATCCAGGGCCGGTCCCGCCCTCGGCTCGCGCGGAACCGCTCACCCGGCCCAGGCCCGGTCACGCCGACCTTCCCGGCATGCTCAAGTACGGCCACGAGGACGCACGAGCGGTCCTGGAACGCTCGTCGGCCAGGGAGACCGCGGCGCGAGTCGCCGCCGGAACCGTGGCCACGGCCCTCCTCGGCCAAGCCCTCGGCGTGCAGATCGTCGCCCACGTGGTGCGGCTGGGTGACGTCGCCGCGGACGATGCCGCCCCTCGCCCCACCCCGGCAGACGCGCCCGCGCTGGACGCCAGCCCCGTGCGCACCGTGGACGGCGCGCTGGCCACACGGATGATG
>JAISBQ010000100.1 GCA_031266115.1 Bifidobacteriaceae bacterium | reverse complement strand
CTCGCGACCATGACCACCGGCGCCCTGAACGTGCTGGCCAAGAACGACGAGGGCTTCTTCCTCATGGTGGAAGGCGGCGCCGTCGACTGGGCGGGTCACGCCAACCAGACCACCCGCGTGGTTGAAGAGCAGGTGGAATTCAACGAGGCCGTCGAGACCATCGATGCGTGGGTCGCGGCGAACAGCAGCTGGGACGAGACCCTGGTGATCATCACCGCCGACCACGAGACGGGCTATCTCACCGGTCCCGGCGCCGATCCCACATGGACTCCGATGACCGGCCAGGCCGGCTCGCTCCCGAACGTCTCGTGGCATTCGGGCGATCACACCAACGCGCTCGTTCCCCTATTCGCCAAGGGCGCGGGTTCGGCGCTGCTGGAATCCAGGGCGACCTCATGGGACCGGGTCCGGGGGGCCTACCTCGACAACACCGACATTGGCAACACGCTGTTCGACCTGTTCGGCAGCGATTACACCGGCGGATCGGGAACCGTGCCGCTCGAAGCATCCGTGGGGCTGAGCGACGGGGCACCGGGAACCCTGAGCCTCGCCGTGGCCGCCATCGGCGATCCGGTGGCCTTCACGGAATCCGCGGGGACGATGGCGGCCGAACTGCCCCACGTCACGGTCCGCGACACGCGTACTGGTGCCCAGTCCCAGGGCGGAGGCTGGGCCGTGTCCGGCCAGGCGACAGACTTTGTCGCCGGTAACCGCGTCATCGGCGCCAACAACCTGTCGTGGAGCCCGGTTGTCGTCTCCTCGCAATCGGGTGCGGGTGCGGGTCCAGCCGGCCGCACACTGGCCGAGCCTGCCACCTTGGCCACAGCGGGCGAGGATTCGCGGCTGGGACGGACGGTGGTCGGAGCCGACCTGAGCCTTGAGGTGCCGCAATCGGCCAAGTCCGGCCGGTACGGCAGCGACGTCACTCTCACTCTCTTCGCCACCGACTGACCATGGCCGGCCGCGCCCGCTGACAGTCGGGCGAGCCGAGCCACGACAGCCCAGGCCCACCTGTGGACCACCGGTTTACCGCCGGTGGTCCACAGGTGCCTATCCCGCTCGACCATCACGAGGATCACACCATGCCCGCTTCGCGGTCCGTCCCACCGCCATCCTTCGCACCCCAGTCCACTCCGGCGCAGTCCCTTCCACCGCTCCATCCTGCCGAACCTGCTGCCCGCGCAACAGGCTCGGCGCCACCGTTGCGGCGTCTCGCACGCATCGCCGCGACGGCCGCCCTTGCCGTGGCGTGCCTTCCCCCGCACCCAGCAGCCTGGTCCGATGCCGCGACCGCCGCACCCGCGCCGGCTGCAGACACGTCTCTTCCACCAGCTCCATCCACGCCAACCACCGACACGCTGAGCCCCAGCGCCAAGCCCGCTGACGCGCCGTCCAGTGACACCGACCCCGACCCCACCCTGGAGTGGTCGGTCGCACCCGCCGATGAAAACGGACCAGATGGACGCATCTCCCTGCGCCACACCATTGACCCCGGCTCCAGCGTCACCGATGCGATCGCCGTCACCAATCTCGGCGATGCCGCCACCGCCTTCACCATCGCCGTCGGCGGTGGCGTGGTCGGAGCGGACGGGGTCTTCGACATCGCCGAGGAAGCCGGTGACGCAGGTGATTGGATCACCGTCAACGGCGCCGAAGGGTCCACGGTGACGGTGCAGGCCGGAGACACCGAAGTGCTTCCCGTCACCGTGTCAGTCCCCGCAGGCGCGTTGCCGGGCGACCATCCAGCGGGCATCGCCGTGGGCGTCACCGCTGGCAACGAGGTCACCGTGCGCCATCGGGTGGGCGTGCGCGTGCACCTGCGAGTATCGGGCGCGGTCGATCCGGATCTTACGGTTCAGGCGATCCGGACGCGGTTCTCTCCATCTCCGATCCCGTTCTGGCCCGGCACGCTCCGCGTGGACTACGAGGTGCGCAACACCGGCAATGTGCGTCTGGGTGCGAGTGGAATCGCCAGGGCTCATGGGCCGTTCGGATGGGCACCGGTATCCCGGTCGGTGGACCTGGTGCGCGAACTGCTGCCCGGTGAGGCCGCACCGGTGTCCGTCACGATGCCCGCCTCGCCGGTCTTCCGTCTCACGGGGGGTCTGGATGTCACGCCCAGGGCCGTCGGTGAGGATGGCATTGCCCCGCCGCCGCCCGTCGCAGCGGCGTTCGCTCTCACCGCCATCTCATGGTCGGGGTTCGCCGCGGTCGGCGCCATCGTCGTCGCCAGCTGGTGGGTCCTGCGTCGCCGCATCCGCACCGGCCGGGGTCACGGCGCTAAGCCGAGCCCCTCCATGCGGCGCGAATGCGACGCCGACAATTCGGCGTGAAGGCGCGCGGCGCCATCGTCGGCATCGAGTCTCAGCAACTCACCCAGGGGCGCCAGACGCGCCACCATGCCTGCGATCATCCCCAGGGCGTCGCCCGCCACGCGGCGGCCCCACAGCGACAGGCGGGCCGTCCGGCGGGAATCGCCGCGGGTCGCGCTCACCAGCAAGGCCTGCAGATAGTCGGCGCCGGCGCAATCGCCCAACACATCCTCGACCGTGCCCCGCGCCGAGGTATCGAGGTTCGCCGCCAACTCCCGTTTGGTCTGTGAGGCGATCCCATGGGCAAGGTAGGTCCCCAGCACGCGCTCCCACCACTGGTCCGTCGCCGAGCCGCAATCGAATCCGGACAATTCGCGCAGGTAAGGGACCATTTCGGCGAGGGGATCGACACCGAGGTGGGACAGGCGTCGGCGAGCCACCCGGCACGTCTCCTGCTCGGCCGCCGCGATGTCCGCCATCGTCACCCTGATCGCCACCCGGTCCGACGCCGCGGCGTCGCGGGCATGGTGACAAAAGGCGGTCTGGCTGATGGCCGCCGCAAGCGCCAGCACGGCGACGGCCTGGGCGTGCGCCGGTGACCGCGGCACAGGGCCGCTCACCTCACCCCTGTCTGACCCGCTCACCGGCGGCTCTGTCCAGGTGGCGCGACCGGGGGGCACCGCTGCCGACGCGGACGATGGCGGCACCAGCGAGTCCTCGGAGCGATTCACACCGCACAGGGTAACCCTTGGGGCCCAGCGAGTCGGTCCCGGGTCGGTCTGGGAAGTGTCGGGTACCATAGTGTGCGTTTGTTAGGGCTGACCGGTCGTGTTGTTGCCTCGAAACTCTTTGGCGCCCCGCTTTGTCGATGAATCGTGGGGGCGTGGACTTGTGCGATCGGCTGCCGCCAATGAGGGCACCTCGACCTGCGGCTGTTGCCGGTGGGTTCGACGTGCACCGTGACGCACAAGGAAGACACCGTTCATGACCAACCCGGGCGCGGAAGAGACGCGCACATTCGCTGATTTCGGCGTCGATCCACGGATTGTCGCCGCTCTCCAGGACGCAGGAATCGTCCACCCCTTCCCCATCCAATCGCTCACCCTGCCTGTCGCACTGTCGCGGCACGACATCATCGGACAGGCCAAGACCGGAACCGGCAAGACGCTCGGGTTCGGCATTCCGTTGCTGACCTCCGTGGTGGGGCCAGGGGAGCCAGGCTTCGATTTGCTGGCTGCGCCGGGGTCTCCTCAAGCGGCCGTCATCGTCCCGACGCGGGAGTTGGCAGTCCAAGTGGCCACCGATCTCTCTGTGGCCGCCGCCAAGCGGTCCGTCCGAGTAGTGCAACTGTATGGCGGACGCGCCTACGAGCCGCAGGTCGCGGCGCTGGGGGCTGGCGCCGAGGTGGTGGTCGGCACCCCAGGCCGGATGATCGACCTGATGCGCCAGCGGCACCTGACCCTCGCCCACGCCGCCACTGTGGTCCTTGATGAGGCGGACGAAATGCTGGATCTCGGGTTCTTGCCCGATGTCGAAAGGCTGCTCGGTGCGACGCCAGCAACACGCCACACCATGCTGTTCTCGGCCACCATGCCCGGCGCCGTCGTGGCGATGGCGCGGCGCTACATGAGCCAACCCACCCACATCCGCGCCCAAGACCCCGATGACCAGGGGGCGACTGTCAAGGACATCAAACAGGTGGTGTACCGGGCACACGCGTTGGACAAGATCGAAGTGCTTGCACGGCTGCTCCAAGCCGAGGGCCGGGGGCGGACCATCGTGTTCACCCGCACCAAGCGGACAGCCGCGAAGGTGGCCGACGAGTTGGCCGGCCGCGGCTTCGCCGCCGCCGCGATTCACGGCGACCTCGGGCAGGGAGCGCGTGAGCAGGCGCTGCGGGCCTTCCGCAAGGGCAAGGTCGACGTGCTGGTGGCAACCGACGTGGCCGCTCGCGGCATCGACGTGGACGATGTCACCCACGTGGTCAACTACCAGGCACCCGAGGACGAGAAGATCTATCTGCACCGGACGGGCCGGACCGGGCGGGCGGGGAACGCCGGCACGGCGGTCACCTTCGTGGACTGGGACGACGTCCCCCGGTGGGGCATGATCGACCGGATCTTGGACATCGGGATACCCGAACCCGTCGAGACCTATTCGACCTCGGCACACCTGTTCACCGACCTCGCCATTCCGGCTGGCGCTACCGGATCGCTGCCACGGTCCAAGCGGACCGCTGCCGGGCTCGAGGCCGAAGAGATCGAAGATCTGGGAGAGACGGGCCGGCGGGGATCGCATGGCCGGACCAAGACCGGCACCGCAGGTGGTCGCGGTGGACGCAGTGGTGGCGGCAGTCGCGGCGATGCAGCCAGCGGTCGCGGCGGGCGGTCCCGGTC
>JAISBQ010000042.1 GCA_031266115.1 Bifidobacteriaceae bacterium | reverse complement strand
CCAGACGGATGTGTTCCCGATCGCCGATGACGTCTATGCCAAGAGCTGGCAACAGGCGTTGAGTGGATTCCTGGCGAAGGAGATGGACCACATCGCCGTCCGCGAAACCTACAAGATTGTCCACGCCGCCTCACACATGGACGATTCCATCATGTGGCCGCTGCTGGGTGAGCCCTTCCGCGACGAGGCCAGCTACGACGGGACCTGGTTTGACGGCCAAGACTTCCGGGCCACAGGCCGGACCAACACCGACTTCGACACCCTGGAACACATCCCCGGCCTCGCCGTGGGCGGCTGGTACGACGCCGGCGATTACGACATTGAGGCCACCCGCCAGGCGGGCGTGATCCAGGACCTGGCTATCGCCTACCGCGAGTTCTCACCGCAATACGACACCATGGACGTGTCCTGGAACGAGGCGACCGGCGGCATGGTCGAATTGCACCGTCCCGACGGCGTGCCCGACATCATGCAGCAGGTCAAACACGGTGCGCTCAACGTGCTGGCGAGGTTGAACGCCATCGGCTACAACTTCAAGGTTGTCGAGGTTCCCACTCTGCGGCAATACACCCACCTCGGCGACGGATCGGCGGAGACGGACGGCTATATCTACGATCCGTCACTCGCCGAAGACGAAATCGTGGGACTTCGTTCTGGCAAACAAGACGACCGCCTGGCGATGGTGGGACCCAAGGATCCATCCTTGCAGTTCAACGCCGCCTATGCGCTCGCCGCCGCCTACACGGTGGTCAAGGACTATCGCGGCCAGGGCGCCCTGAGCCAGGAGTTCATCAACGCCGCCAAGGACATCTGGGATTCCGAACCGCTGGTGGTGTCGATGGACGGCATCGACCCCACAGATTTCATGGCACAGTGGCAGGCACAAGGCCAGATGGCCGCCGAGTGGAACGCTGCCATAGAGCTTCTGATCGCGACCAACGGTGACCAGAAGTACAAGACGGCGATCACCCAACTGTGGCCGCTGATGAAGAGCCCTGCCGGCTGGCTGATGTCCTTCGGAGGAGGCGGCTGGAAGGCCTCGCTCATCCTCGATTACATGGATGACGCCTTCGCGGCGGACTTCACCGACGCGGTCGCCGCTTACAAGGTGGCGTACGACCAGTCGGTGGCCGATAACCCGTTCGGCGTGCCTTCGACGGTCGGCATGTGGGGTGGCAGCACCGACGTGGTGGACATGGGCGAGAAGATGTACTTCTTGCACAAGGCTGCCCCCGGCGTGATTGACCAGGATTATGCGCTGCGTGCGGCCACCTACATCCTGGGAACACACCCGGACAACGACGCCTCGTGGCTGTCGGGTGTGGGCACTAGGTCCATCGAGAAGGGCTACGGCAACACCCGCGCGGACGATACGTTCGTGGCCGGCGGGATTGTGCCCGGCTATGTCCCGATCATGCCGGACCTGCCCGAGGCGAAGGCCAACTTCGGCATGATGTGGTTCGAAAGCGAATACGTCATCGACACCTCAGCCAAGTGGGTAGTGCTGGGCAACGCCATCAACGCCCTCCTGGCCGAAGAGCCGCCGCCCACCGGCGGTCCAACGCCGACCACCACGGTGACCACCACGGCCACGTCGACCGCGACCACCACGGCGACCTCGACGGCCACCACCACGGCCACATCGACCGCCACCGTGACCGCGACCCCGAGCTCTCCCGCTCCATCGAGCGGACCGACCACACCCGCGCCATCGACTCTGGCGGGTAGCGCCTCGGTCACTCCGACGCTCCCGAGCGCCGGAGTGACACCCGAGGCCGAGGCCACGTCGGCATCGGCCAACGCTGGCGCCGATGGCTCGAATACCCCACTGAGCAAGACCGGTGCGTCGGTGCCGCCATGGCTCGTCGTGGCGGGTTTGGTGCTCATCCTGATGGGCGGTGTTCTGGTCTCGGCCACCCGCCGTTCCCGGATGGGTGGACGCGTCGACTGAGCATGTCACCCGCAGGGGCCCGCCGCCACGTCGCGCGGCGGGCCCCTCGCCGCGCATCGGCCCGACATCGCTACAGTTGGCCACCATGACGGAAACGACCAGCCCCTACGCCCCCAATCCCCAGCGCTACACGTCCATGGCGTACGCCCGCTGCGGCACGAGCGGACTGCGCCTCCCGCGAATCTCCCTAGGCCAATGGCAGAACTTCGGCGACCAGGTGCCCTTCGACGATCGGCGGCGCGTCCTCCTGGCCGCCTTCGACCGAGGCATCACCCACATCGACCTCGCCAACAACTACGGACCGCCGCCCGGGGCCGCGGAACGCAACGTGGGGCGCGTGCTGGGCACCGACCTGGCTGGCCATCGTGACGAGGTGATCGTCTCCACGAAGGCCGGATACGACATGTGGGACGGCCCCTACGGCATCGGCGGCTCACGCAAACACCTCCTCGCCTCCCTGGACCAGTCCCTCGCGCGTCTCGGGCTGGACTACGTGGACATCTTCTACTCCCACCGGGTGGACCCCGAGGTGCCTTTGGTTGAGACCATGGGAGCTCTCAAGACGGCCGTGGATTCGGGCCGCGCCCTGTACGTCGGCGTCTCTTCCTATTCCGCAACCCGGACCCTTGCCGCGATTGAGGCGGCCCGAGAGGTTGGCGTGCCCCTCCTCATCCACCAGCCCTCCTACTCGATCCTCAACCGGTGGATTGAGACGCCCTCACCCAAGGCGGAAGGCCGCAGCCTGCTGGACGTGGTGGACGATGCCGGACTGGGCCTCATCGCGTTCTCTCCCCTGGGCCAAGGGCTCTTGACCGGGAAGTACACCAGCGAGGTCCCCGCCGGTTCACGGGCTGCGAAGGGTTATTCCTTCAAGCCAGAGCATCTGGCCGCACGGAACCTGCAGTCCGTCGCGGCCCTGGCCGAGATCGCTTCCGCGCGCGGCCAGTCACTCGCCCAGATGGCGATCGCCTGGGTGCTGCGCGATCCCCGCGTGACCTCAGCGCTGATCGGCGCCAGTTCGGTCCGTCAACTCGACGAGAACCTCGCGGCACTCGGCAACACCGACTTCGCAGCAATCGAACTCGCCGCCATTGACACCCACTCCTTCGACGCCGGGCTCAACATCTGGTCTCGCAGCACCGCCATCGAGTGACCATGCCGGCGTCGGGACCAGGCCGTCAGGAACAGCCCGAGGTCGAGCCACAGCCCTCGCACACGTGGCATGAGCCCGACGGCCGCATCTTGATGCCGCATGTCATGCAGATGGGGGCATCGGCCTCCCGGCCCTCCAGCGCCTCCATGAGTTCAGCGGAGGAGTGGGCGGTCCGCACCGGAGGCAACGGCGGCGAAGGCACCGACGGGGCTACGGGTGCCGGCACGGCCGGAGCCTCGATTTCCAGGCCCTGGGACATACCGCCATCGTCGGCAGGCAATTCCTCGTACGAACCGGTCTCCACCTGGCGCTGGCGCTCGGTCGCCGTGTAGATGCCC
>JAISBQ010000040.1 GCA_031266115.1 Bifidobacteriaceae bacterium | reverse complement strand
TGATCGGCATTGTCCACGCGGGAGGGCAATTCGCGGCGCCGACCCGGAAACCTTCGCACTCATGCAGACATCCCATGTTTCCCAGTTTCTGGCGGTCACCGTCGCTGCGGGAGTAGCATCACTCACAGAGCTCTCGGGAATTTCGTGACCCCTGACGAATTGTGTACGGAGTATTTGAATGAGGTATGTCGCAAGACTATCGGCGGAGCGTAATGGCGCGCCTCGCCGACGAACCAAGGCACCGATTGATTCTCCTGGCCACGAGCGTGGGTCGCGGTCGCGGCTCTTCACCCCTCGCGACCAAGGCACCAGCATCGTGGAGGTGGTCGTGTCGATTGTGCTGTTGAGCATCTTCTCGATCGCCACCGCCGCGGTTGTCGCGCAGGGCACCGCCGCCAGCGCCGACAACCGGGCACGGATAGCGGCCAGCGGGCTGGCGCAGCGCGAACTGGAATTCGTGGCGGACATCATCGCGGCCTCGCCCGAAGGCGTCGACTCGCTGCTGAGCCCGGCCACGGCCGTCAATCCCAACGTGACCGGGGACCTGGATTCCGGCGATCCGGTGTTCGCCTACCGAGTCGACGGGGACAAATTCCGCGTCGAGCGGCAGACCAAGCATCAGATGATCGGCGCGGGATCGCCCTGCGAGGTCGGTGGCCCGGCCACGACCAAGCAGTTCGCGACGCTGGTGCAGGTGACCGTGGCATGGGAGGGCATGAGCGCGGGGACCAAGCCACACGTCGAGTCGGCGCTGTTCCCACCCCACCGGGGGGCGAGCGCTGCCGGGCTGGCCGACCAAGCCATACTGGGCGTCGATGTCACAGGGGTCACCGGGGCGGACGCTGGCCGCCCCGACATGAAGGTGCGGGTCACCGGCCCAGGGACGGCTTTCGAGACCACGACCGACGCGACCGGCTGCGCCATCGTGGTGGTGAAGCCTCCGGCCACCGGGGCCGATTATGAAGTGACACTGCTTGGCCACACGGGTCCAACCCTCTACGTGGACTCGAATCGCCAGCCCCAGCCTTCGCAGACCGTGTATTCCCTGAAGCCTGGGGATTCGCGCCCGGTGCCGTTCGAGCTCTATGATCCGGCGGCCTCCTTGACGGTGACCGTCGACACGACGCTCGACCCGAGCGTGACATCAGTCGCGGTGCTGCCCTCGAGCGCAGGCTTCGGCCCAGAGATGCCGTTGCCTCTCACCGACGGGAAGGCCGAGTTCGACATCCTCTGTCCCGGCAATTATTCCGTGTGGGCTGGAACTTCAAGCGGAACACCCGATGCCCCCGGACCTGTGTCGGTGGTCTTCGGCCCGCTGCCGGTCACTCTGGGTCCGACTGAGCACGTCGAGGTGAGCCTCCCATGAGCGGCTACCGCAAGGCACGGACCGGAGACCGTCCGGACGAGGGCATGACGCTGGCCGAATTGGTGACGGTGATCGCCATCGGCTCGATCGTGTTGAGCATGGCGCTCGTGGTGACGGTCTCGCTGGCGAAACACAACGGGAAGAATCTGGTTCGGCAGGAGCGGGCCGACGCCACGCGGCAGGTCAGCATCTGGCTTACTGATGCCCTGGCATATTCCGCTCCGCAACCGAACGATCCGGCGGGCGCGTCGCCCTTCGAGGTCGCGGAGGAACGCAAGATGGTGTTCCTCTCGGCGCTGCCCGCAGTCAGCCCCGACCATGGCGCGGTCAGCCGCGTCACTCTGGTGCTCGACGAAGAATGCTGGTCAGGCGATCCTGACCCGGGCGTGCTGCACCGATGCCTCGAACGCTCGCAAAAGGGTCCGGACGGCTCGACCAGTTTCTGCGCTTCTGGTTGCCCGGCTGACCTTTACGAGGATTTCGTGGTCGCGCGCAACGTCAAGGGCGGCCCGGTGTTCAGCTACGCCCTGCAGACCGACGCCGGGACGACGGATGTTCCCGCGGTGCCGGACCCGGTGCAACTGCCGCAGATCGTGGCCGTCGAATTCAACGTGACGGTGGGCGGCGAACCGGGCAGCGGCGACGAGGACGTAGAGGCGACGGTGGTCAAACGTCACAGCGTCAAAGGATGGAGCAGGCTCTGATGCGCAAACTGTTGACGATTCGCGGACGCCGCCGGAACGACGCGGGGATCGCGATGGTTGCCATCGTCGCGTCATTCACTATCGTGATGGTCGTGGTGCTGGGCTCGCTCGCGTTCCTGTCCCAATCAACGAAGTACTCACGCTTCGAACAAGACACCGACCTGGCCCTGGCCGCCGCCGAGGCAGGCATAGCGGACGTGTTGACCGAGTTGCGGATCGACCCGGAATACATGGAGAAGATCGCGGCCACCAAAGCTGAGCCCACCGGTTACTGCCGGAAGCAGGCCACCGGAGGCCCAGCCGCCGAGGGCGACGCGTTCGCGGCCGTCTGCGGGTGGGCATCCGACATGACAGCGCGATGGCAGCCGCTCGGCCCGGCCTCCGCGGGCCAGGAATACCACTACGCGATAACCGAGGCGCCGGGCATCACGCAGTACTTCCAGATCACGTCCACCGGCAGGGCGGGTGGCGTCTACCGGACGGTCAGAGCCTCGATCGCCCGCGAGACCGCCCAGCAGTGGGTCTACTTCGGCAACTACAGCATGGGTGACCCATGGGACACCGGCATCTACAGCGACACCACCGCTTACCTGCCGGAACTGACATCCGCGGCTTGTGGTGGCGGCTGGACGAAGGGCAGCAACCTGGCGTACGCCTGGGAGATTATTCCGGGCGCGGTTCCGCCAGTGCCCGCCAGGCAATACGACAAGGTCGGCCAGAACAACGTGAGCTGCGTCCAGGGATATGCCACCGACGATTACGTCTACGACGGACCGGTTCACCAGAACGACACGTTGTTCGTGGACGGTGCCATCTATAACCGAACCGTGACGACCTCCGACCCAGCGTGCCAGAACGCGGATGAAGCCGATCCTTCCACCTGGGCGCTGTGCGTGAAGCCCTGGCACGCCACCACGCTGCCCCAATTCAACGGGGGTGCTCCCTCATGGCGACCGCGGCTCGACCTCGCGTCCGTGGGAGACGCCAAGCACAACTCTGTCAATGGGCTCGGGTGCCGGTACACCGGGCCCACGCGGATACTGCTCGAGGGCAATCAGATGAGGGTCTGGTCGCGCGAGACCGAGGCGGTGGACGAGCGGCCCGGTTGCGGCTCAGTGGCGGACCTGCACTCTGTCGATGGCGCGACTGTGCCTCTGGCGGGCCAAGACTTCATCTTCGTTGATTCGGCGACCGGCGTGCCTGGGGTGGAAATCGGGGCCGGCGCCATTGGCGGCGCCGCTGGCAAGGTGTTTCCTTTGGGCAACTACGACCCAGCGATCACGCCGACGGCCGGCGCCCAATACTCCGAGGAAGTGTCCATGAGCCGCAAAGACAAAGAAGACGGAATGGGAAACCTCTGGGTCGAAGGCCATTGGACCGGCGGGAACCTGACTATTGCCACCGACCGGACCATCGTCATCACTGGCGATCTGATTACGGACGATCACGACACGGACCTGCTGGGCCTCCTGGCCGGTGACGCCGTCGAGATGATGAGCCCCGTCATGCAGACCGTCAAGGCAGTGGGCGACGGCGCGGGCGGGTTCGTCTGGGACAGGGCCAATCCAGCGATCACTGGGATCGCCGCCGGATGGCCGTCCAACACCAATCAGGTCAATCGGCGCGTCGAAGCGGCCATCTACGCGGCCACGGCCTCATTCAGGGTGCAGAACTCAGGCTACGGTTCCATGGATGCCAAACAGTGTCTCGGCAAGGTCGAAGTCTTCGGTTCGGTGGCGGAGAATTTCGGTG
>JAISBQ010000012.1 GCA_031266115.1 Bifidobacteriaceae bacterium | reverse complement strand
GCGCTTTGAACACCCCACGGTCGTGTGGCCGGCTTCGCCACACCACCCGCAGGTGAACGAAGTAACACAAGAACAGGTGGGGCGTGTCCCGTCGGGAAAACCAGACACACCCCACCTGTCTCGCGCCTGGGGACCGGCGTCATCGTCCACGGAGCGGTGACGCCGTACGGGCAGGGCGGGGCGGCCTCTGGCATAATTGCGCCGGTCAGTCCACCTGGCCCCTGTAACTCAGCTGGTTAGAGTAGCGGACTTTTAATCCGCGAGTCGTGGGTTCGAATCCCACCGGGGGCACCCATATGGCCTGGTCAGATGGCATTTCGCGGCCCCTGGCAGTGCCGGAGATTCGAGTGACTCTCCATTTGTTCTCCACTTATTCGCGCGTGTGTGGGCGCCTGGGCCGGGGTGTTCGGTGCGTCGCGGAGAGTCTGGGATCACCTAGCGCACCTGGGGTTCATGGGCGATGGATTCGAGGGGCTCGGGTTGGAGCCGATGCTGTCCACCACCGAGCTTGCACGCTACTTGGGTGTCGCGCCTCAGGCCATCACGGCCGGACAGCATTGCCCTCTGCGGCGCAGCCTCTTTGTCACCGCAGATCCCCCGCAGTGAGTCTGAACTGGTCCGGCGCAGCGCAGGCAGCACGATCCAGCTCCACGAACCGCCATCACCTGCGCCACCCGGCCGCAGAGTAAGTGGCGACGCGAGACGCTATCCTCCGGGATGATGCGAACGTCGAGTAGACCGGCAGCCGGCCGGACTTGCTCGTCTCCATTTGCTCTCCACTTATTGACCGAGATAGACCGAGATGAGGTGCGAAGTATGCGGGTGTGTGGTGTGGCAGTTGGCGTTCTTGTGGCCTTGGTAGGTTGCACTCCTGTGGACGATGACGTCGCATCAGTTGCTGACCTGCCCTCCCCCCAGGCGTCGTCGGCGCCGGTGCTCGCACCCCAGCGAGAGCGGGCCGAGGCGATGGCGGCCTGCTTGGCGGATGCGTCGATCGCCGCCTCGCTAGACGACCAGGCGGATGGCCAGACTCACTTAGACATCGATATCCCATCTGGGGACCGGTCCTTCGTGTGGGTAACGGCGGATGGGCTAAGTAGCCAAGCGACCGATGACGAAGAATCCACCGCGATGGTCAACGCGGCTGTGGACGAAGGGCGAAGCCTGCTGTGGCTTCGCGGAATCGACCGTACGGCCGAGTACGACGCCTGCGTGGAAGAATCTCAGTTCACACAGCCGGGTATGTTCGCCGATCCGGCCACCGAGCAGCGCCTCAAGCAGCTCCAAGTCGACTTGAACAACGACTTCGCCGCGTGTGCCCGCGCCAATGGCCTGCCTGATATCGCCGACCAGCCCCCGCCCGTCATCGACGGCGGCGCAACCACCGGACCGGGCCAGATCCTGCTCCCGTGGACCATCACTGAGGACGAACTCCGTGACCTTCTGGCCCAATGCCCGGTGTATGACGAGTCACGCCTTCGCGAATTGGCCGGAGGCCAGAATCGCGACAACTGGTTCGAGGAGACCTTGGTGGGTCCATTCCTCTTTTTCGACATTCCCAACATGGAGACCACCGGGATCTCCGATGAAGATCTCCCCCGTGCCAAGAGCCTCACGAACGTCCTCGCCGAAGTCGCCGACCATCAACTCGAAGAGTTCATCGAGAAGCTGGCGGCCGAGGGGATCACCTACAACGGTCCCAGGCCCGACCAAGCGATCACCTGGGGAAGCTAGGAAGGCACCGAAGGGCACCCGTTGGGCCTTGACTCGACGACGCTGATCAGCATGGTGGCTCCTGGTCGGCGGACCGGCGGTCGGATGGCGCACACCGGCCCTTGATCAGGTCTGGTCAGGGGAGCTATTCTGTCGGCGTGACAATGGTGAACGTCTACGAGGCCAAGTCGTCATTCAGCCGCCTGCTCAGCCGGGCGGAAGCGGGCGAGACCCTTGTTCTCGCCCGCAACGGCAAGCCTGTGGCCCAACTTGGCCCCATAGTGGCCAGATCCAGACCGGTTGTCTTCGGGGACCTGCGCGACCGAGTCCGGCTCCACGATGACTTCGATGAGTGGAGCGACCAGGATGAGGCCGACTGGTACGGCACATGAGGCTACTACTCGACACCCGTGTGTACCTGTGGGTGCGACTCGACCACCCCCACATGCCAGAGCGCTTCCGTGCCGTCGTCGCTGAGCCGTCCAACATCAAGTACGTCTCGTCCGTGAGCTCGGCCGAAATCGCTGTCGAGCGTGCGGTCGGGAAGCTCGACGTGCACGGTGAGATGGACGGCGACATCACACGACTCGGGTTCGACGAACTCGACTTCACCCACCGCCACGCCAGGGTGCTGGAGGGCCTGCCTCTCCACCACCGGGACCCGTTCGACCGAATGCTGATCGCTCAGGCTATGGCCGAAGACCTCGTGTTCTTGACCGTCGACGCGCAGTGCGCCGCCTACGGCGTCCGCCGCTTGCCGTGATCTGTCGGGGTCGGCGAAGCCCGAGGCCTTGTCCATGAAGCTACTGGGGCACTCGGCCACCACGGGGCGGCGGGCTTGGCGAGCCCCTTCGCGCGTTGCACGTGCTGGTTTCCTGGCAGTAGGCTGGGAACGGTGCGGTGTCAAAGCCGACCCTTCGCGGAGCTGACCCTACCGCTGCACCTGGTCGCGATTACCTTCCCCCCGCTACGGAGCCCAGACAATGAAGCGCAACCATCGCACACCCCGCAGTTCACCGTCGAGCAGAACTCATCGCTCCCAATGGAGGATGATGGCCTGGGGCAACGCGGCCCAAGAGCAGCATTGGGACCGGCGAAGGCGAAGGGCGAGGCGGCTGTTGGGCGGGCTGCTGGCGGGCATGCTCGCAGTGCAGGCGGCGTCGACCGGCGCTGCCCTGGGGAACCCAGATGACGCGGTGTCAAAGCGGGTGTGGGTTGTTCCCGCGCTTGGCTCAACCCAGAGTGAAAGCCTGACACCCGAGGACATGGACCGGCTCACCTCGGTGGTCTCATCCAGCGTCGAGTTCTGGCAGCAGGCAACTGGCGATGGAGCGGTTTTCGAGGGCCCGACGGTGCTGCCCGCCATGGACCTGTCTGGGTACGGTGCGTGCCTGCC
>JAISBQ010000010.1 GCA_031266115.1 Bifidobacteriaceae bacterium | reverse complement strand
TCATAGCTACCACCCGTGATATCAGTGAACACAAAGTTCATCGTCAACACCTTCGGCGTCGGATCAGTGGCAGACACCTGGATCGGCGTGGTCGCACTGCCGCCCGGTTCGCCAAACTTCGCGGACACAATCGCCGGACCCGTGACGTTCTGAGAGATCAGCACCAGGGTGCACTCACCATCATCATTCGTGACACAGTCCCACCTACCCGGCGTCGCACCAGCGTTCGTGATCGTCCCCACATCAGAATGGGCAAACGTCACCGGCGCCTGCCGGACCGGGTTCCCATACTCATCACGCACAGTGGCGATAGCGGTGTGCTCAGACTGCCCATCCGCCGGCACATCCGTCGACACCCCAGCCTCAAGCGTCGACGTCAACGCAGAGACCGGACCCGCCGTGAAATCAACGAAACGCTCCACCGGCGTCGTCGCGATAACCCTGCCACTCTCCGTCAACGTCACCGTCGCCGTCACCTTGACACTGCGAATCGTGTCCGTGGTGAACGTCTGCTGGGCTACCCCGTTCACGGTCGTCAAGGCCGGAGGCTCCTGAGTGGTCGGCAGAGTCTCGAACTTGAATGCCACCGTCCCGGCCACAGGATTGCCACCCTGATCCGTGATCGTCACCGTGGCCGTCGCATCCTCGTGCACACGCAGGCTCGACGGCGTCACATCAAGACGCGCAATGGCCGTGTCTTCGTCCGAGGTAAACGTCACCCTCTCGGTGTCCTCGCTGGCGGCAATACCCTCGCGTGCATAGGACACGGTGATGTCTTTGTCACCAGATTCGGTCGAATTGATGGTGAACGAGTACTTCCCCGGCTGACCAGCGACCGGGCCGATAGCCCCAAGGGTCACGCCACTTGACGGATCGGAGCTACGCGAAAGCCTGTCCGTCAACCCCGCACACGCATTGCCATATTGGTCACTCAACGCGATAGTCCCGGTGAACGCATTGCCCACCACCTGACTACCAGCAGGAGAGGTCGTGAGATCCGCCGTACAAATCAACGGATCCGCGTTGTAGTCCCGCGTCGTAGAACCGATATCCACCCACGTCGTAGTCCCAAGGTTCTGCGCCGCAGCCGCGATCGTGTAAGTCCCGATCCTCGTGGACTTGATATTCACCGAACACGTCCCCGCAGCATCTGTCACACAATTCTCACCGTCCAGCCGCGGCGGCGTCACCGTCACTCCAGCATCAGGCGTCACATCAAGCCGCACGTGCACGCCCTCCAGGGCCGAGCCATCCGCGGCCTTGACCTCCACAGACGCCGTGTAGCCGTCAGTGTCGGTCACCAACAACGGACCAGCAGGGGTAACAGTCAGGGACGACGTCTGGGTCGAGATCTCTCGTGCAAAAGACACTCCGCAGGTAATGGCCGCACCGGTGACAATCTGTGAGGCGGGAATCGTGAATGTCCTGTCGTTCCGCGCAAGAGTGATAGCCGTGCCATCGGATGCGCTGCATTCCGCGCCCACCACGTTATATCCTGCTGGCACACTACTGGCCGTAAAGCTCACCGGTTGCCCCACAGACTGGAAAGCATGACCGGTACCACTAGTGGCCCACGCGTTACCCGGGGCAGTCTGAATGGAATCGGTGCTGGACGACGGCGACGTGCCTGAAATGTTGGTGGTCGTAAAGCCAAATGTGCTCTCACCACCCACGGACCGTGCTTGCAGCGAGAGGGTCCCGGATGCCACATAGAGCCGATAGTCCTCTACTTCCCCAGGCACCCACCATGGACGGCCAGTGGCGTTGTTATTGAGCTGGCTGGGCGGGTAAGGCGGAATGTCGGTGGCCGATAGTGTTCCGGCTTGGGACACACGGAATCGCGCCCATGTTGGCGGCGCACCCGTGGGGGTGCCGGTACCGGTATTGATCACACCATACGCGTAGCCATCACTCGATACCGCTCCACCGTTATCCATCGTGATCGCTGTCCCAAAGATGGTGCTCGCCGTCGGCGAGGTGGCGTTAACCAGCGCGCCACCCCACGCCTGCACCTTGGCGGTATGCGCTTCCGTACCAGACACCTTCGCCCGCACGTTGTACGTCTTATTGATCGCGAGGAGGGCCTCGGTGAGGGGAATCCACGGGCTGGTGTCACTCATCTGAATCTGCACCCCGTCGTCCGTCGCGGCGTGAGGATCTGTCGCCACACCGGCAGTCGAAGGGCCAGGTTCGGGGGAGTTCACTCCGTGAGTTGCACCCAGCCACAAATCGTTCGCGTAAACACCGGCCGCGACGTGGGACGGACCGTTATTGGCGTCGGTGGTGAGGTTGGTCTTCCACGGGGCATCGCCGTGGGAGCCAGCAGTGGTCACACCAAAGTCCGCCACAGCCACCTCCGTGTCGACCAACATGGTGACCTCGGTGACGATGCCGGCGCCGCCGGTCGCACCAGTGATGCCGTTGGCGCTAGTAGGCGCGCCGCTCGGAGTGGCATTGGTATCCACACGGTCACGACGCGCACCACGACACACACCACTCTCGGTGATACGCCCATAATCCCCAGCATCGGTGGCGCACAAGGGCATCACCAGGTTGCCGTCGGTGTCAGCGCTGGCATAAGTCTGTGCGGCGTTGACACCACCCACCTTGGGGTGCTTGAGGCGGATGAAGAATCTCGCAGTCGGCGAGCCCACCCGATTGACGATGAAGCTATAGCCACCACTGCCGTCCGTTGTGCGCACACCCCTATAGACGCCCGTGTTGTCGAAAATCGACACCGTTTGCCCGGGAATCCCTAGCTCGCCGGTGTCCTGCTGACCGTTGCCGTTGGCGTCATTGAACACGGTCCCGCGAATCACCGGCGCCGCCTGGCAGGCCGCGAGGTCATAGATCGTTCCGCCGCTGAGATCCCACGCAATCCTGGCCGACTCGCCAGTCATCGTGTCGATCGCCCACACGTCGTTTTCGTACGCGGCGTAAAGGATGCCGTTGACGAACGCCATGCCGTACCACCGACCGGTTGAGTTCGGAAGGCCGGTGATCTGAACCACCTTGTCCCATGCCCAATATGCGCCGTCGGCCCCCGGAACCACACGCAGCAACCACTTGTAATCGCCGCGCCCGGCCACGATGTACGCGCTGCCCTCGGCATCGATCGCCAAGTCTGCGAACGGCTGCCACCGGCTGCTTGAATTGACCGCCGTTAGGACCTCCGTGGCGCTTCGCGGACCAAGGCCCGCCGACGCCCTGAACTGGCCGTTTACCGGGTTGTACACCGCCATCTTGAAGTCGCCACCCCAGTTGTCCTGGATGTCATCGCTCCAGTGGCCGGTCAGGTAGACCTCACCAGTGTCCTGCCGGACCTCGCCGCCGGCCCAGTCGTTGGAGCCGCCGCTCGCGCCCGGCCTGGCCACGGCCTCCGCCGCGGCCGTTGAGCCATAGATGACCTTCTTCATCGCGACCGTCGCGTCAGAGTTGTCCCAGTGGCGGGCGGTAAGCCGGCCATTCTGGGTCGGGTCTGGCCCGAGGGCCACAGTGTCGATCTGGTTGCTCCGCCAACTGGAATTGGGCGTGTAGATCTTCGCGCGGGTCCAACCGTCCAGGGGGTTGGTCCACCTGATCATGCCGTCCGAGTTGGAGCTCTTCACCTCGTAGAGGTAGTCGCAGTTGAACGGCTCTGAGGTGTTCCAGGTGACGGTGCCCGCGGCCGCCTCGGCCGGCTCCTCCGTCATGACCAGGCTGGCAACGGTGCCGGTGCCGACGGCGAAGGCGAGCGCCATGACCCAGGCCACGGGCTTGGCGATGCGCTTCATCGCGCGGCCGGCAAGCGTGCGGGGCCGCCGGGATGGGGAAGATGGGGCGATGTTCATTGTTGTTCCTTGTCCTGTCCGGATGGCGTTCGTGGGGGCAAAAGCTGAGGCGGGGGGACTGTCGTTCATCGGGAGGGCCCGCGACTTGGGGGAGTGGGATGCGCCGCATCCATGCGGCCGAGGGGTGCAGCAACGGGCCACGATGGCCGTCCACCACATCCCCCAGGCTCTCGTCGCCTGGCCTGCACCGCCGGGCGCCACCGCCGCCGATGGCGGTTGACACTCCCGGTGTGGCTGCCAGCAGGCGCAACACAGGAGACATCGGAACCCACGGCTCTGGGTTCCGATGCGTTGCGGGCACCTGTGGCGCTGTGCGACAGATCGCACGTCCCGCGCATAGAGCGGCTCCTCACTGTGTACCGCCTGCCGGCGCGGTCGGGATCACGACGGCTGTCGACGGATGCCCGCACCGTACTCCCGAATCGCCACATTCGTCACTCGCCGATGAGTAGTGCTACCCGCCAAGTGCTCCGATTTCTTCCCAGCGGGAGGATTTTCAACGCCGAGTCAGCCCGAACGAGTGCCGGCCACGACGCGCTGACCACGGGTTTTGCTCCGGTGCGCGGAGTCAGCGGAATCCACGTGCCCGGGACCTCGGTCCCAAGCGGGCCAGTTGACCTGGGCATTCAGAATAGGCAGAAATACCCACCCGGCCGCCATCGTCTGACGCGCGAAGGCCTACCACACTCATGGGCCCGCGCCGTCAAGACACCCCGAAACCCCGCCGATCCCCCGACGATGACGCCACTCGACACATCGTCTCGCCCCACCTAGGTAGCACTACCCACCCCGGGGTACCGCCGCTCGCCCTTGAGCGGACGCGCCGGACCGTGGTCTTGGGGGTTCACCCCGGTCCGGGTGTAGGAACAGGTGGGGTGTGTCTGGTTTTCCCGACGGGACACGCCCCACCTGTTCTTGTGTTACTTCGTTCACCTGCGGGTGGTGTGGCGAAGCCGGCCACACGACCGTGGGGTGTTCAAAGCGC
>JAISBQ010000197.1 GCA_031266115.1 Bifidobacteriaceae bacterium | reverse complement strand
ACGGAGCGGGGTGGGAACCGGCGGCGCCGCGACGCGCTGACGTCGGCCCCGGCGCAGGGACGAGGCGCCCGGTTCGCGGCGCAGGATCCTGGTGCCATAGGTGTCACGGCGCACCACAGCGAGCGCCGCGAACACACAGAGCCACAAGGCCAGCAGGTAGCTTAGCCGCAGCAGCGAGACGGCCAGTTCGCTCATGGCCGCGGGTTAACCTTCTTCGCCGGGCGCGCCACCGTCACCGCTTTCGCTCGTCCAGAAGACGACGTGGGTGCGACCGATGGTGATGGTATTGCCGTCCACCAACAGGGCGTTAGTGATGCGGTGACCTTCGACGAACGTTCCGTTTGTCGAGCCGAGGTCGGTCGCTATCGGACCGTCAGGGCCGAGGCGGATCTCCAGGTGACGCCGGGAGACGCCGGTGTCCTCGACAATGATGTCCGCATCCGAGCCGCGTCCGACCACGGTGACGGCGCCGGTCAACAGGTATCGCTGGCCATCGATATCGACAATTGGATGGCGCGTGGACGCGGAGGACGTGGTGGCCGGCGCCACCGCGCCGCGGACTGTGGCCGAGCGGACCTCGAAACTGCCGGGGGTCTTGGTCACGTCTTCCTCGAACGTGACGGAGACCGGTCCGACGAAGGCGTACCGCTGGGAGGCAGCGTGCTGGGCCACCCCTTCTTGAAGCTCCTCACCCATGGCTTCGGCGCCCCAGTCGAGGATCTTGTCGAAGTCGGTGCGGGAGAGCACGATCACGAATTCGTTGGGGACTACGGCGCGGCCTCGGGCGAGGACCGCAGCCTTGTCGTCGAGTTCCCGCCGAAGGGCCGAGGCCAGTTCCACGGGTTTCACCTCACTTCGAGACGTCTTGGCGAAGGGGCCGTTGACTGCCCGCTCGACGCCCTTCTCGAAGCGGTCGAGGAACGCCATGGCTGCCTCCTGATTGGGTCTTGCCTCGCGTGGCGCCAGCGCGAGCCGCGGCACACGAAACCTGGGGCGCTTACACCCCGAACCGCCATCGTAACTGGATGGCGGCGCGAATCGCGCCCCAGGCCTCGGCGCGGCGGGACCGGGCTGGCAGCGCCGAGGTGGGGCGGGTGAAGCACCGGCGTGGGGGCGGGTGAGCGGTGCTGTCAGCCGTCACCCTCCTCCGCGACGCCCCTCCCCAGCCGCCGAGCTTGAGAGTCCACACTTTCTCACCCGGGCTGAGTCGTGGGCACGTGCTAGCCTGTCCGGGCGCGCGCGAGTGGCGGAATTGGCAGACGCGCACGGTTCAGGTCCGTGTGCCGGCAACGGCATGGGGGTTCAAGTCCCCCCTCGCGCACCCAATGTGTGATGTCCAAACCTCCGTTTGGGGTCCGCAATCGCCCTAACCGTCTACCGCGAACTCCACCACATCACCGGCCCCAACCCCTACGGGACACCAGCATCCGGCGAAACCCCCAACGGGGACCTCGCCCACATTCGGCAGATGATGATTGCAGCGATGGCTCACTATGACCCTCCCGTCCCGGCCTACCTGCCCACCACGAGCCAGGCCCGGCTCTGTAAGACGAGAGACGCGGTCCACACCTCCGGCCCCTCGCCTAGCCCCCATCGCCGGCCCTCTGATCGCCTGTGTCCGGACAAAGGCGATCAGAGGGCCGATGTCAGCCTTTCGACATGAACCGCACGGTCTTGGCCGTCCCATCTAGCGCTTTACCCGTTTGGTCCTCGAATGTTGCCTTCACCGAGACTGTAGAGCCTCGGGAAAGCAGGGGCAACGTCATACGGACGACGCCGTGGTCAGTTGGCGCTAGATGGACCCTTCTTGACTTGCCATCCTTCTTGCCCCACGAAATAGTCACTGTACCGGAGGGGCTATCCGCACCTGGGGTTTTCACTTTCACGCGTACAACTGCGCCTTCTCCCTGGGTCTTACCGCTTACTGATGTAGTGACACTGGTGGATACCTTTGCTGTCACGCTGGCCGAGATTCCGAACAGCACACCCCAGCTCGCACACTGCGCGGGCTGGGCGAAAACGGCCAGTTGAGCAATAGACGAGCCTGCGTCTTGTTTCCGGACCTCGTACGTCTCCAATTGCTGCCCGCGTGGCTGGTTGTCGACCAGCCACCAGATCTGCAAGACGGTCCGCCCCTCAAGCACTTCACCGGCCCCGACACCCTTGAGAATGTCCCCAGGCACGGCCACTCGGTCTCGTGCCACATCGGGAAGCTCCGCTGGCATCGCCTGAGCCGCCGGGCACGGCGCGGGAGGAGTTGGCTGTTCCTCGGCCCGTGCCGCCAATGGGTCGAGGGACACCACCACGAGGACGCTCACAACACTTCGAATCAGACGCCGAGTCAGACGACCTGAACTTGGGCGCTGCATTCTGCTTGGCGGAGAGCTCTTCTGCTTCAACTGCATGATAGGCCACAATCCTTTCGTGCTTCACAAGATCAGTTCGTCCTGACTGTAGGAGCCGTGAATCAACTCCACGCATGGTGTTGTCCCTCCTCAATCCTCCGAGAAGGGACAACACCATGCGTGGAAAAGACCAGGACATCAACCATCTACAATGGGCCGCTGGAGCCAACCGCCCATCGAGACGCGCCTTACTTCGTCGCTTAGTTGACGGTGACCGTTAACGGGCTCCCGCTTAGGTGCGCGTTCCCGCCACCGCTCTGAGAAGCGTTGATGGCGTACACATACACGGGGATCGTCCCACGCCGCGACGTGCTGAATGTCACATCAAAACCATGGTTCTCTCCCGTATTTGGATAGGCACTCTGAACGTCCGGCCGATAGCCGTTGGCCGTGAAAGCGTGTCCCTCCCCGCTTCCAGAGACACCACCCACATAGACATGGACATCGATCGCTTCTCTGGACTTGTCTGGGTCAAGCGCCCAGCCTCGCACCCGCACCGTACCATTGCCTCCCTGGGCAAGGTCAAGCCAACCAAACGGCGCCCGCCCATTCGCGATAATAGACGTACCTGTCATGCTTGTTGCCGTGCCGATCGGCGTGAAATATCCAAACTTGCGATCATCCCTTGACGTTTGAGGATCGTCTTGGCCATACCCGCTTTGTATGAGTCCAAGTGCCACGGCGGTCCCATCAGCGTTAACGGCGTAGATGCCTGAACCGGAGTCTCCACCCTGCACAGCTTGCGCCGCGTCAGACTGCCATTCGACAAGGCCGCTAATATTGTGTGACCCGTCATAGTGTTGCTGGTTTGTGAATGAGACTCCTGTTGCGGTGACGTTGCCACACGATTCCTGCAGGGTTGTCGTCCCGCTAAAGCAAGCTCTCCCATAGAGTGCTGGTGCTGGCGCAGCCTGGGCCTGGGATACAAGGGTACGCGAAAGGCTAGAGTTGACGAAGACAGAGGCATCGGCCCCGGACCCACCGATTATGAACACGGCGGAGTCTCCAACAGGATTGCCGTTGCCCCAATAGGTGTTGTTTTGGATGTTGCCTTGAGTCAAGGAACTGCTAGCGGTCCCTAACTTTACTGATGATCCTACCTGGCCACAGTGTCCAGCTGTAATGCCATACGTACCACCGCCCCCACTCACCAGAAAGCCAGAGGTGCAATGCAGCGAGTGTTGACTGCCAGTGACCGTGATATATTTGCCTGACTTCATCGGTGCGCTCAGATAAGTGTCCATCGGAGATGGCGCCGCTCCGTGGACGATGGCCACTTTGGGTTGCGACCCAGCGATATCGAAGTCGAAGAGAGTCTCAAGGCCATCCACAGCATCACCGGTCACGGCTGTAACCTGGCCTGTCGCCGCGATCTCGTCCGCAAGCGAGGAAGCGCTGACTGACTCCGGGACAACAAGACGGACGACGCCGCGCTCGCAGTTTCGAACAACACTGACGACACCTCCTTGGGCCTCGGCAGCCGCCGACACAGCGAGGGCGACCTCGTCAAGTTCCGCCCGCGAAACCTGCCTGTTGACCACCTCGGTCGGGGCGACCAGGCCGAGCTCGGCTTGAAGCGCTTCGGCCTCGCCGTCCTGGAGGTCATGCACCCCGACAACGAAGTGATCCTGTCCTTCGGTGAGCCACATCTCCACATACCGGTCGCCCAACTCGGACGTGGCGGCATCCAGGAGGAGGCCAGTCAGTTCCTGCAGGCCGACGGCAGTCCCCTGCACGGCCCCGTCTACATCATCCACGTAGACAACGCCCCTTCGTCGCCATCAGCGTCGGGGAGCGCAACAGCGGACGGTGTCAGCGCCAATGCGCCGACCAACCCCACGAGGCTAACCAAAACGGCGCCTCTACTTGTCTTTCTCACGTGAATCACTCCTAAGGTGCGTCAGTAGTTGTCAGGAATGCGGATGGCCGCCTCCACCCGCCGGTGGCGGGTCGGCCGATTCGCGCGGCCGACACGATACGCCCGCTTCGGGAGCGGGAACCGGGACCCTAACCTCGGGTTCTCGTCGGATGGCCTGTGGGGTGGAGCGTTGGGGTGGAAGAGTGCTCGTGACCAGTAGAATCGGTGTTGTAGAGACGACCAGATTCGTTGTGGAAGGGAGCACCTTCCAGGTGGGTAGAACTACCCAGTTCTACCCAGTTCCTGAAGCAGGTGTCGCCGATGCGCGTGCTGCTAGGCCTGGATGGCGGCGCGTTGTTGACCTTGATGGTTGCGGCCGTTGGGTTGGATGAGGCGATGAGCCCGACGATGGGACCAACGTGCAGGCCGTGGGCGATCCATGACCCAGGGAAGATCTTGGTCCAACTGGTATTGAGCCAGGGCGTCGCGGTGGTCTGGCGGGATGTATCCCGGCGAGTCTGGCGCGCCGGGTGATCGTGTCCGAGCTCACCCCGCACTGGTCCGCAAGGACCGTTGCGGGTGTCCCGTTCGCGTAGGTAGCCAACACCTCAGGGGTCACTTTGTCCGGTCGGCTGGTGCAAGGCTTGCGGGCGTGAGACCGAACGGTCCCTGGATACATCCCATACTTGACGGTCAGCGACCTGGCAGTGGCACCGGCCGTGTACTCGGTTAGCACCCAGGCGTGGTGTCCTATCGCCCCAACGGCGACAACACCCCCATCCAAGTGTAGGGCCCTTCGTCCCTGGAACCTCCCGGTTTCTAGACGGAAGTGCAACGCCTCTACGGTTGTGGTTGCTCAACTACGACCGAACAGAGGGGTTGCACTTCCTTGCCAGCACACTACACACACCTGTCCCTTGACGAGCGGG
>JAISBQ010000194.1 GCA_031266115.1 Bifidobacteriaceae bacterium | reverse complement strand
CCCGCTCGTCAAGGGACAGGTGTGTGTAGTGTGCTGGCAAGGAAGTGCAACCCCTCTGTTCGGTCGTAGTTGAGCAACCACAACCGTAGAGGCGTTGCACTTCCGTCTAGAAACCGGGCTTGATCTTGTTGGAGGCGCTCTTGGTAGGGTCCCACTCGAACCGCAAAGGCTCGGGGCCGACCGGGCCGATGCCGCCTTCTCCGCCCCGTCCGCCCACCGTCACGCCTCCCTGGCGGCCACTCGGGTGTCACGCGAGTACGGCACCACCACCAACGGCACCAAGCCGCTCATCGCGTCGAACGGCTCTCCGTAGCAGACCACCTGGCTTGGGCGGACACGCCGACACAGGTGCCGGTAACCAGCCATGAACACTTCTTCGACATCCCGCACCCCGACAGTCGAGACAGCAACGACTGCGTCAGACATCAGCCCATCGAAGCAGAACTCAAAACTGCGCACGGTTGACCACGACACCGTTGGGATCACGGTCATGCCGTGCTCCTGCCAGTACCAGCCGCACCAGCGGGAACGGAACGTGTTGATGAACTGCTCAGCAATCGGCATGTCAGCGAACAAACTGAAGTCCGGCGACATCACCTGCCGGTACTGGCCCAGTTCGGCGAGGTAGCCGTCCGGGTTCTTCCACACCTCGTCGAACCGCTCGTCCGCTTCGAAGAAGTGGACAGTCGCGTCGAAGTCTCTGGTCTCGTCGCGCACAACCGAACTGAACCTGATCAGTCTGAGGTCGTCCAGGGCCAGGGGCTCGTTGCGGATGACAGGCATGTCGAAACGCCCACCGCGACGGTACGCCTTCGAGAAGTACCACTCAATCGCCAGCTCAGCCATATGCCCCTCCTTCCCAGTGTCCTGGACGGTCCGATTCTAGGTCCCGGGCGATGATCCAACGCGCCACCGGTCCCGGACTGCCCGACGGGTGGGAGCAACTCGAACTCGCGCTCTTGGCCGAACTGGGCCCGCTCATCCCTGGGCCGAAACCAGTGAACCGGTCCCAGCCGGTGCCGCCGCTGTCAGCAGCGCCTCACCCCGCGCCCGTCATGAGGCTACGAGGCAGAGCCTTTGATGTGGAACCGGCGCACGGTCGCAGGATCAACGCCGTAGCGCTCGCCCCGCCGGGAGTAACTCCACGCGTCATCCCGTAAACGGGCGATCTCGGGGCGCAGTGACTCGTCTAAGCTCGCCCTCCGCACGGGCCCCCCGGCCCGCTTCACGAGCAAGCTGACGGTCACCCGATGGACGCCGAACTGACGGGCCAGTTCCTTCGTCGTCGAACCGCCCCGGTAGCCCTCCACAAGTCGGTCGATCTCGTCGATGGAGAGGAGCCGCTCCTTCCGGCAGACCGGCCTCGGTGGCGCGAACTCCCCCGAACGGTCTCGCGCCTCGGACACCCCGGCCACCCTCAAACCACGCCTGACCAGGAACCTCGGGATGTCACGAGCGATTGGAGAGAATGGCTAGGGTCCCGAACCGGAAATCCGCCACGTAAATGTGGTTTCTGCGTGGGATGCATCGCAACGCGGCGAGGCGCCCACGCCAGAAGTATATTGCGGCGAATTTCCAGCGAGGGACACTGGGTGAAGCTGGCGGGGACGTAGCCAGTAGTCGGCGCTGCTAGGAGTACCCGTCAATGACGTCCCTCAACGGTTGGCCGTCCCCCGGCGGGGGGAATGGCTGACCCCGGCCAGCGGGTTGTGGGGGGCTTCGCATCAGGCCGTGATGGCGACCCAGGTTGCCGTGTTCCGCCGGATCAGGGCTCGAACCGTGCTTGGTGGGCGCCACTGAACTGAGGCAACTTGAGTACTCAGTGAGTACGCAGTAGGCCTTCTTGGCATGAACGCGCGAAAGCAAGCCCGCGAAGCAATCGCATTGTCTCAGCCGGACGCGGCTCGACGAGCCGGCGTCAGTCTCGCGACCTGGCGGCGCTGGGAGGATGACCCGGATTCGGTGCGGCAGTCGACTCGGGATGCCTGCGAGCGTGTGCTCGCTGCTGAAAGCCAGTTCCACGCCGATCTGGCGGCGGACGTCGAGAGGTTCACGGCATCGTGGGCTGACAAGCCATACCTGACGCCCCGGCAGGCGAGCGCAATCGCTGGGACTCTGGGCCTATGGGCGGATCTATACATCAAGGGGTAGCTTCGTGACTCAAGTCGGAGCCGCTGCATCAGGTCACGCCATTCGATGGGTTGGATCTGCGCGTGATGATGTTGGTTGATGAGAACAGGGCATGGGCTGCGAAGTTTGCGGAGCGGTGCGAGGCAGTGGCGGACGAGATCGCCGAAGGAGTTCTGCCGTTCGACTGGCCTGGCTGCTTCGCGGACGAACTGCTCATGGGTATGTGTCTCGACGACGCTCGCGCCCAGCTAGACGACATGCCGGAGTTGTTTGACGAGATTCCCGCCCGTGGGCCGGGTGACGATGATCGCGGTGACGATGACGACTCGTGGGTGCATGACGACGACTGGGATGCCGTCAGTGATGGTTTCGACGACCGCTGTCGGTGGAACGAGTGGGAAGTTCCGGTGATGCGGGACTACCCCTTGCTGCCTGCCATCCTGGCGGCGCATCACCCGTTCACCTGGTTCGATCAGACGATGCCAAGTGACCTGGTGTTGAAACGAACTGACGCTTCTTCACCTGGCGCTCGTCCTCCAGTCCCGGGCGCTGGACGGACCGTTGACAGAGTTGTTCATGTGACTCGGCGCCGCCGTCGGTGACGGGCACCCGGTGGGCACACGGCCCGCTACACTCGCCGGATGGCGGCCCCAGCATCAGTGGATGAATACCTGGCCGGCTTCGACGGCGAGCGGCGAGCGATCTTGGAGCAGGTGCGGTCAACGGTTGCGCGCTCTGCCCCGGGAGCCGTCGAGACGATCTCCTACGGGATGCCGACGTTCACACAGGGCCGCCCTGTCATGCACTTCGCCGGAATGACCAACCACCTGGGCGTCTACCCGACGCCGGGTGCCATTGAGGCTTTCGCCGAACGTCTTGTCGGATACAGAACATCCAAGGGTGCCGTCCAGTTCCCCTGGAGTGGGCCGATCCCTTTCGAGTTGATCGCCGAGATGACCCGCTTCAACGTCGAGCATGTGGCGGAAGCCAACCGGTGAGGCTCGGCGAGCGGCCGACCGCGGCGCCGGATGGCGCGCCCGTACGCCGGGACCTGTGCCTATACTGACCGCGCTTGCGGGCGGCAGACCATAACGGTCCGCACCCGCACCCGTGAATAGCCGTCACGCGATGGTGAAAACCACACAAGGTAGCTACCGAGCAATCTTGAACAAGGGTGGCAACGACACAGACTACCCCGGATACTCGATCATGATTGGGGATGACAACCAATTCAGGATCGAGTCGCAGGATGACACGGGGTCGGCTGCCACGAAAGCGACGGCCACCATCGGATCGGGCACCACCGTGTCGGCCAACACGTGGACGCATGTCGCCGTGACGTGGAAAGCCCAGTCTGTTGGGGGAGACGGGATAGTCAGGCTCTACCTCAACGGGACCCGGCCACCCTGGTATCGACCGACGAGGTAGACACGAGTGGCACCATTCGCGCCATCGACGTCCGGTTCACTCGCGAGCAGAATTACGGCGGCGCGGACCTCGACCTGAAGCCTGTCACCGTCATCGCCGAACTCACGGTGCCAAGCATTCCCATCGATGTGCCGCAGATGGACGTGGCTGTTGCTGTGACACCCGGCACGTACTACCCCGGCTCTGCTGGAGAGATCTACCAACGGCTGCGCGACGGCACCGATCTGATCGCGGGAGCCACCGGCCCCAGCCACGTGCGTTCACCCTGGTAGCCGAGGCTGTAGCTCGGGCGACGGCCGTATTGTCGGCGGCGACGCCATCGTCGGACGCGACGGACTTCGTTGCAGCTCAGGTGCGCATTCAGGCAGCGATCACGGCCTTGGTGCCAGCGGCTGCGCAAACGCCCGAACCGGATTCGTAGGTGCTCGATGCGGCCACGGATGCGCTCGCGGCAGCGGCTCTCGATGCAGCTATGGCCGCGGCTACCTCGGCCGGTGACGCGGTGAGCGCGGCTGCTGCTGATGCAGCGGCCGTTGTGGATGGGGCGACCGGAGATGCTGCGAAAGCCGCTGCAGTGGTGTTGACCGAGACGCTTGCTGTGACCACAGGACTCGACGCTGCCGGCTACACCGAGGCGTCGTGGAGAGTGTTCGCCGAAGCCATTGCGGCTGCCCGCGCGGTGAGTATTCGGACGGGTGCTCCGCTCGCCGAACTCCAATCGGTGCACGCCCGGTTGACCGCGGCGTTGGCACTGCTCACTCCGCGGCCATCTAGCTCCGGCGACGTGGCGGGCGGCCTGGCGCGTCCCGATCAGACCGCGCTGGCCGACCCGCCGGCGGCATACCAGCTGTCACGCGGCTACGTCTGGTGAAGGGTACGTCCATGACGGTGCCCGCATGCGCGTAGACCGCTGCCGGTACGGCGAGTTCGGCGGTGACCTTCCAGTCGTCGAAGCCGAGGATCGCCACGGTCAGCACGTCGGGCACAGTCAGAGCAAAGCGGACGGGAACCGGCACGATCACCGTCAAGGTCGGCACGGTGGCCACAACCATCACGGTCACGATGAGGTCCCCGACAACGCCTCGAAGTTGCTCTGAGTGAAAGTTCGCGGCACTTTCGGGTGGGCGCACTCTACCCCCAGCTCACACGCGACCCGTTGACCTGGGACAACACAAGACCATTCGGTGACATCGCCCGTGATGATCCCCGAAAGTGCCGCGAAGTTCCTCTGAGCGAAGTTGCTCCGATGAATCATCAAGGCACTTGGCGACGTGTCTACGCCTCGGCGGCCGGTGGGACCGTCATCGTCGGTGTGTTCCCGTCAGCCTCTCGGTGGTGAGCGGCGGATCGGATTGGCCGGTCTACGCCGCGCGGCCGATCCGCGCGGCGAGGACACTGCGGGCCGCAGCCGCGAGAACTACCAGTGCCATGGCGGCTAGCACGCACGCCGCCAGAGTGAGCACGACGGCCGGACCGCCGAGCTTGACCACCGCGAGCACATGGACTAGCACGCCCGCGGACAACCCGGTGAGCACGCCCCCGCACGCGGCCAGAACGTCGAGGCATCGGATAGTCCTGGGTGTGCGCACGAGTCCCCGTGCCCTCGCCGTGACCAGCCACCAGACTGTGGCCAGTGCCACCTGAAGACAGACAAGTGCCAGGATCGCTGCCACTGAATAGGGCACTTCGAGGCGCGCGACCTCGGGATACTGGGCGCCAACCCGGGCCGCCGCACCGGGCGTCAGCACTTGCGCAGTCACCGTTCCCGCCAGCAGAACACCAAGTACCACGCGAAGTGTCACCGCCCCACGCCGAGCCATTAATCGGTCACCTGTCTCCCGGTCTTGGACAGACCAGGGCGCAGCGTCGGGGGTACGGGCGGCCCTGGCCGGTTTTCGCTCGTCACCGTACCGCGTCCCAGGTGGGAAGGGGGGCACCACAGGTCCTAGTGTCCCTCGCCGGAAATTCGCCGCAATATGCTTCTGGCGTGGGCGCCTCCCCGCAGGTCCGCGCCTTGCGATGCATCCCACGCAGAAACCATATGTATGCGACGAGTTTCCGGTTCGCGACACTAGGTGACTCGAAGTTGACGTAGTCCCAGTCGGGGAACACAGACCGCAACAACGTAGTCTTGCCGGATTGGCGTGGTCCTGTCACGGCGACCACGGGGTACCAGCGCATCAGTTCGCGGATCCGGCTGGCAGCGTCACGCGGGGTCATCATCCAACGAGCCCAGCCGAGCCTGTGCAAGATCGCATTCTGAACGCGATCTTGCACAGGCTCGGCTGGCGGTCCGCGGCAGCACGCGACGACCAGGGTCGCGATCCGTCCGGCATCGTCCAGCATCACCGCAGGTCACGCCTTCGGACCCAGCCACGTGGCCCGATGGTCCCGGAATCGCCCACTTGCCGGCGGGTAACCTGCGAAGAGTCCCATCGCGGGGCGCCGCGATGTCGCCGCGTGCCCCGCCGCCACAGTGAGCAGACCAATGAGGGGTTGCTGATGCGTGTCAGGCAGCCCGCCGTCGCGGGCACGTTCTATCCGGAGTCGAGTGCGGCACTGCGCCGCACGGTCGATGGTCTGGTCGCGGCTGTCGCTGATCCTGGCCCACCACCCAAAGCCATGATCGTTCCGCACGCAGGCTACCGGTACTCGGGGACGATGGCGGCCCTCGGCTATGCGACCCTGCCTCCCGCCGCCAACCTCATCCGCCATGTGGTGCTGCTCGGTCCTTGTCACCGAGTGGGATTGCCGGCGCTTGCGCTGCCGGACGCGGACGCGCTGGCGACACCGCTTGGTGACGTCCCGGTGTGGGCCGACGGCGTCGCAGCAGTGGCGGGATTGCCGCACGTCACAACGAGCCGCGCGGCCCACGCCTATGAGCATTCCCTCGAGGTTCACCTCCCGTTCCTCCAGCACACGCTGCCCGACGCCGATGTCGTGCCCCTCGCTGTCGGATGGGTGGGGGCCGAGGATGTGGCAGATGTCCTCGACGCCGTGTGGGGCGGCCCCGAGACGCTGATCGTGGTGAGTTCCGATCTGTCCCATTACCTGGCGTACCCCCAGGCGTGCCGGCGGGACGCCGCGACCATTGCGCAAATCGTCGACCTGTCCGGTCCGTTGGATGCCGACCAGGCGTGCGGTGTGTGGCCGGTGAACGGGCTGCTCGTGGCTGCGCGCCGTCGTCACCTGGTGCCCCAGCTCGTGGGCGCCTGCAACTCCGGCGACACGTGCGGCGACATGGCCCGGGTAGTGGGATACGCCTGCATCCGGTTCGACGAGCCGGCCCCACTGCGCGGAGCAGGAGCATGACCGGCCTGCCGCCGGACGCCGGACCGGTGTTGACCGCCCTGGCGAGGGCCGCCATCGTCGGCAGGATGGCCGGGACGCGATCACCGACGCCCCCGGGCGCGCGGTGGGCGCGCGAACCGGGGGCGAGCTTTGTCACTCTGACGGATGGGGGGCGACTCCGTGGGTGCACCGGCACCCTCGAGGCATGGCGGGCGTTGGACGATGACGTCCGGTCTAACGTTGTCGCGGCCGCCTTCCGCGATCCCCGGTTCAGACCCGTGAGCCGGGACGAGGTGGCGGGCCTGCGGGTAGAGGTGTCGGTGCTCGGTGTCCCCAAACCGATGGCGTTCGCCTCTCGCGCCGAGGCGCTCGACCAGTTGAGGCCCGGAGTTGACGGTGTGATCCTCCAGGTCGGCCCACGGCGAGCAACCTTCCTGCCGCAGGTGTGGCACGACCTCCCGGATCCGGCCGTGTTCCTCGCCCACCTGCTCGTCAAGGCGGGATTGTCCGCCGGTTATGCGGGCGAAATGGCGTTGTGGCGCTATGCGGTGACGGCGTTCCACGAGGAGCGGTGAGGCGCAGCGATGGCGGGCGGAGCGCCGGCACGCTACTGGCATCGCGTGGATACCGAACGGATCGGGTGCGACCTGTGTCCGCGACGCTGCCATCTGCGGGATGGCCAGCGAGGATACTGCTTTGTCCGGAGGAACACCGGCGGCTCAATGGAGCTGACGGCATACGGGCGCACGAGCGGTTTCCAGATGGATCCCATCGAGAAGAAGCCGCTGTACCACGTGGCGCCAGGCTCGCGGGTGCTCTCCTTCGGGACCGTCGGATGCAACCTGAGATGCCGTTTCTGCCAGAACTGGGAGCTGTCCACGGCGCGGGCGATGGAGGCGATGGCCGGCCGGGCCACACCAACCCAGATCGCCGATGCGGCGCGGGCCGCGGGATGCCTTGGCGTCGCCTATACCTACAACGATCCGATCGTGTTCGCCGAATACGCCATCGACACGGCGGTCGCATGCCGGGACCTCGGGCTTGCGAACATCGCCGTGACGGCCGGGTACATCGAGCCGGCGCCCCGGCGAGACCTGTTCGCGGTGATGGATGCAGCCAACATTGACCTCAAGGCCTTCACCGCCGGCTTCTATCGGCGCGTGACCGGCGGGCGGCTCGCCACGGTCCTGGAGACCCTGGAGTTTGCCGTCCACGAAAGCCCAGCATGGGTGGAGGTGACCACGCTGGTGATTCCCGGATTCAACGATTCGCCGAGGGAGGTGCGGGAGCTGACCCGGTGGGTGGCTGGACACCTCGGGCCGGATGTTCCCCTGCACTTCTCGGCTTTTCACCCGGCGGCCAGGATGCGGGACGTGCCGCCGACACCGGTGGCGACCCTGAATCGGGCGCGGGACATCGCTCGCGAGGCCGGCCTGCGGTACGTCTATCTCGGCAACGTTCACACCGACGATGGCGGCACCACCTTGTGTCCCCACTGCCACGGTGCGTTGGTGGAGCGGCGAGGGTACGCCATCGTCGGCTATCGGTTGACGGCCGATGGTCGCTGCCCGGATTGCGCGACCCGGATCCCCGGGCGGTGGGGCGAAGGGTCGGGTGGTCGGGAGTGGGGCGCTGGGTGGGGAGGGCCCGGGGTTCGGGCGGGGGGGCGGGT
>JAISBQ010000322.1 GCA_031266115.1 Bifidobacteriaceae bacterium | reverse complement strand
AGTTCCCCGACGGACGGAATGCACTATTGTCGTCTCATGCTGGGAGTGCTCGGAATGACTTGCGAGTAACTGGCCGGTCGCCGTCAGGTTCTGATGTCCCCGGTGGGGATGGGGTGTTGGGGTTCACGTTCTCCTCGCCCATGGTGAAGAACGTGGGTAGAATCGAAATATCAACGTCCGATGGTTGGCGGCCGTCTGTTGGGGACATGGAATGGAACGCCGAAGGGACCGAGGTGTCCGTTCCGGTCGAAGGATTGAAGTGGGGGACGTACCACGGATGGAGACTGTTCGACTTTCGATCAGTCGACGGAAGGCTGTTGGCGGAAGTCTCTGATATTGCCGGTGTGCCGGTGTGGTATCCAGGCGGAGGGTTTACCACCCGCGCCGCACCAAGCTACGCGTGGAGCAGTGGCTTCGCGCAGCCCGTGAGTTCGACGGATTGGGCGGTGCCAGTGTGGATCGATACCGACGGCCCGGACGACTTGGCGTCGCTTGACGATGTGGCGGTGACCGTGGATGGAATTGGGCTGGTTCCTGGAGAGGGCTATTCGATCTCAATGGTGGGCAGCGTGGTCACGGTTGCCGTGCAACCGGCTGCGTTGAGGCGCTTGGTGCTGGACGAGGTTTATGCGCTGAAGATTGAATTCCCGTCCGGTGCGGTGATCGACGTGCCGGTGACGATGGCGGTCAGCGGCGGGTCAGAGTTACCGGAGGCAACGTGGTTGGCTCCGGCAGGCGCGGTCATTGACGCACCCGCGGGATCGTTGGCAGTCCAGTTCAACAGAGCGATGGACCCGGCCACGGGGAGTGTCACGGTGAACGAAGTGGGTAGCCTGGGCGGGAGTGTGACCCTGCCCGTGAGGTGGTCCGAGGGGGACACCGTTCTCACCGCCACGGTGAGCGGCTTGACCGGAGGATCCCGGTACGAGGTCGCGGTGCGCGGTTTGGCAACGGCAGCGGGAACTATCTTGCCCGATTCACCTTCGCTGTCACGGGTGGTGGATACGTCTGCCCCGGTCTGGTCGGTGGACGTGGCTGTGGAAAGCAACGGGGAATTTGGGTCGGTGCCCCTCAGTGCAGTCGAGACGGCGAGGTTGTCGGTCACCGTGACAAACACCGGCAATCAACCCACCGGGGAGCTGCACGCTTGGTCCAGTGGCCGTGTGTTTGACGGCTATTCGATATTGGCCTCGATTCCGGTGGGAGGTCAGGCAAGAGCGACCTTGGTTCCGAACGCGACAGCCGAGCCAGGCTCCTACGAGGAGACTCTGTATGTGCGGGGTGAGAACGCGATTTCTCACTCCGCGAATCTGTCGGTGAGACTTGAACCGGCCTTGGTCCTGTCTGGTGAGGTGAAGATTCAGGCAGGCCCGAATCCGGTGGGACCGGGATCGGAGTTGCGGTCAGTATTGTCGGGCTGGGAACCGGGGGCAGAACTGGCGTTGCACTGGGTTGTGGGAGGGCGAGTGGTTGGGATCGAACCGTCCTACCGGATCCAGGCCGCCGATATGGGCTCGACGTTGATGCTGGCGGTGGTGGCGACTAAACCGGGGTGGGAGCGGACCGTGACCTCGACACGGGTGAAGTTGGTTCCCGAGGACCTGCCTGGGACTGTCGCGATTGTGGGGGACGCCGTTCCAGGGTCGCGTGTGACCGCTGTGGCGTCCGGATGGCCGGCTGGCGTGGTGGTGTCATTCGAGTGGTTATCCTGCGACCGCGCAGTGGCAAGCGGACCGGAATATGTTCCCAGCGCCGAGGACGTGGGTTGTGAACTCGCCGTCGAGGCAGCTGGATCGAGGGCGGACTGGATCGACGGTCGCGCATCGGCCTCGGTGAGAGTCAACGCGACGGAGGAACCGTCATCGCCTCCGACCCTGCCCACGGAGCCCGGATCCCCCACGGAGCCCGGATCCCCCACGGAGCCAGGGTCCCCGACCGAGCCTGGGTCTCCCACGGAGCCTGGATCCCCGACGGAGCCCGGATCTCCCACGGAGCCCGGATCTCCGACCGAGCCTGGGTCTCCCACGGAGCCTGGATCCCCAACGGAGCCTGGATCCCCGACCGAGCCTGGATCCCCGACCAAACCCGGATCTCCCACTGAACCTGGGTCTCCGGCCGAGCCTGGATCCCCCACGGTCCCTGAGTCTCCCGAAGTGCCCGGATCCCCCACGGAGCCTGAGTCACCGAGTACGTCTGACACTACGACAACACCCAACTTGCCGCGCGTGTCTGACTCGTCGCAGGTGCGTGAGTCGCGGACAGCGTCCGAGTCTTCGCGGGCAGTTGACCCGCCGACGGTGATAGTGCCGCCGATGAACGACGCCCCGGCGGCCGCGGCAGCCCAGGCAGCCCTGGCGGTGTCGCTGCACAGCGGCGCGGACGTGGTCCGGATAGCCAAAGGCCAAACCGGGAAGGTCCAGGTGATGGTCAGTGGCGTGGATGGTGCCAGCGGCCCAGTCCAGATCGGGTGGTCGTCGTCGAAAGGCTCGGTGGCGAGGGTCACCGGCGGCAAGATCCTCATGGCCCAGACCGGCAAGGCGATGACTGTCAAGATCAAGGCGACCAAGGTCGGGGCCTCCACTATCCAATTGACTGGACCCAATGGGGTGACAGCCGCAGTGAAAGTCCAGGTGGTGCCGAAACCGGTGAAGGCGACGAGCGTGTCGTTGAAGCTTGTCACCGACAAGACTGGCCGTAGTGTCCTGCGGGTCGTGACGACACCGAGGAACGCGACCTGGCGGCCGGTCACGTGGTCTTCCGCCGATCCACGCATTGCGACCGTGGACGCAGCCGGAAGGATCGCCGTTCACGCACCGGGCAAGGCCAAGATCACCGCCAAGTACGGCGCCACGAAGACCACCATCACCCTGTCAACCACGTAGCAAGAGTCCGCCCCGCGCGGCGGTCTGTCGATCCAGCTGATCGCCTGACGATATGCGCGACCAGACGCGCACGCGAGCAGCGGTCGAACGCGCACAAGGGTGGCGACCAGACGCGCACGCGAGCAGCGGCGAGGCTTGCGCGGATCTGTGCCGGGATAGGGCGATGACGAGTGTTCCACCCTCTCCCTTTGGGCGCATGGTGCCGCGGCGGGCTCGGTCAGGCGTCATCGAAGCCCTGAATGACACGCGAGTGGTGCTGATCAACGGGGCTCGGCAGTGTGGCAAGAGCACCCTCGTCGTGCAGGTAGGCAACGACCGAGGCGGCGAGTGGCGGACTTTGGACGAGGCCGCCACGAGGGAAGCGGCACGATTCGACCCCACATCGTTTGTCCACGCCAACAATCTCCTCGTCATCGATGAGATCCAGCGCGACCCAGACCTGCTGCTGTCGATCAAGGAGACCGTGGACTCGGATCCGAGACCCGACAGGTTCTTGCTCACCGGTTCCGCGCGAGTGCTCGGCCTCAAGAGGTTGCCCGACGCGCTGCCGGGGAGGATGGAGACCATCGAGCTGTGGCCGTTGTCACAAGGAGAGATCGACGCGCTGCCAGATCGCTTTTCCGATGCCGTCTTCGAGGCGGGACCCGACATGCGCCACCAATCGACCGAGCACCGGTCCGGGTACGTTGAGCGGCACGTTCGAGGTGGCTTTCCCGATGCTGTAGCCCGTACTCGCCGTCGCCGTTCCGCCTTTCTCGACAACTACATGTCTGATCTGATCAACCGGGATGTCATCCAACTGTCCGAAACCCAGCGCGGTCACGAGATGCGCTCCCTCATTCGGTTGGTGGCCGCCCGCTCCGGGCAGCTGCTGGTGCCGGGCACCCTCGCTGGGCTACTGCGCCTCCCGCAGTCCACCGTGACCCGCTATCTAGCGCTGCTTGAGGAGGTCTTCCTCATCAAGCGCATTCCTGCCTGGTCGCGGTCGCCCAGCGCACGGGCGGTGTCGACCACCAAGGTCGCGGTCGTCGATTCGGGGATCGCCGCGAACCTGCTGGATCAGGACACGAGGACTCTCAACCGCGGCGGCGGGGCGCTGGGCGGGCTGTTGGAGGGCTTTGTCGCGATGGAGATCGCGCGCCAGCTCTCGTGGTCCACCACGCGAGCGGAAATGTCTCACTACCGAACCAAGGATGGCGTCGAGGTGGACATCGTCCTGGAGAATCGGCGAGGGCAGGTCGTCGCGATCGACGTCAAGGCCTCGGCAACGATGCGTGGCGACGATTTCCGCGGCATTGACCACCTAGCTGCACGGCTGGGCGAAGACCTGCTTGTCGGCATCGTCCTCT
Organism: Bifidobacteriaceae bacterium; assembly: GCA_031266115.1. GTDB lineage: Bacteria > Actinomycetota > Actinomycetes > Actinomycetales > WQXJ01 > JAIRRT01. The sequence continues at coordinate 4,501 of JAISBQ010000322.1, read as the reverse complement.
ACATGGGCGAAAGGTCACTGTCCTTCGGTCCCAAGAAGCGGGCGTTGCCCATCGCCTCCCTCTGGGAGTCGGGAGTCCAGTGAGGACGCGACAGTGACCGAGCGGGAGGCGACCGTGCTCCGGCGAAGGTGGGACCATGGAGGCCTTGACGGGAGGGGAACCCATGGGTGAGGGGCGCAAGTTCCGGCGGCCGGCGATGTTGGATCCGCGCGTGGCGGAGGAGATTCCGGGAGACATGGACCCGGCGCTGCGCTCGGAGATCGCGCACGATACGGCGAACGCGCTGGTGTCCCGCGCGAGGGCGACGGCCAGCTCGGATCCGGCGCTCGTGGACCGGCTCTTGAGGTTGGTGGAGACCGAGGGTATCGAGATTCTCGCGGCCATGTGGAGCGCATCCGCAGCGGACACGTTGCCGGGTGCGCTATGGCGCCTCTACCTGCTCCGCGAGTGGACCCGCCACGATTCACGCCTCGCCGACCGCTACCGCCTGGGCACCGCGCGCGCCGAAGTCGACGAGGTGGTGGCGGGGGTCGCCGCGCCGCCGGGCCTCGTTGAGCTGCGAGACCTTGCCGACGCGGTGCTCTCCGGTGTCTTCACCGGCGACCTGGACATCGCGCTCAATCGCGCCGCTGCATTTTGCCGGATCGTCTCCATCGGAACCGCCCTGGACGCCGATCTCATGGACTCGCCCGCCGCCGCGACCGAGGCCACCCGCCACGCGGGCGTCCTCACCACCACGGCGGAAGACCTTGAGCGCGCCGCCCGCCGATGGCGCGCCGGCACCCTGGACTGACGTGTGCCCCGCGCTGGCCATGTCGCGAGGAGGAGGCGACCCCGTGGATTGTGAGGTGATTCGGGGGCCCGTGGCAGGCCGTGTGCGTGAAGAGATCCTGAGCGTTGCCGAAGAGACCGCCGCCGCCGATGGCGTCGCCCCGATCTCGGAGGCACCTCGCCTCGCGCTTGGGGCCGGCGACTCCCAGTGGACGCACGTCATCGCGCGGGTCCAAGACCGCGTGGTGGGCTACGCGATTGCCGATCCTGCGTTCGGCGGGGTGGAGGGGATGGTGGAGCCCGCGTGGCGCCGCCGCGGTATCGGCCGGTCGCTCGCGGCTACCGTACTCGACGCCGCGTCAGGCGATGGCGGCGCCGATCCTCGTGGCGGGCGCGAGAGCTGGGCGGATTCGGGGAACTCAACCGGATCGGCCGCGCCGATGACGCACGGCGACCTGAGTGGGGGCCTGGTCGGTGGTGGCGCCGCGACCGCCGCCGGCTCTGGCGTTCAGTGCACCCGGCTGCCCGCCAGCGTGCCCGTGCTGGGTGACAACACCGGGATCGTCCTCCCCGCCCCCACCCGCGCACTCGGGGGAGTGCGGGCGTGGGCCCATGGGGATCTGCCGTGCGCCCAAGGGTTCGCCCGCGCTGTCGGCGCCAAGCGCGTGCGCAGGCTCCTGATGATGGGTGCGGACCTCGCCGCAGCGAAGGCGGACGGACCGGCCGCGGAGGCAACCCGGTGGCGGGTGCGGGAGTTTGTCCCGGGGCGGGACGACCCGTTGTGGGTGGCGCTCAACGCTGAGGCCTTCGCAGGGCACCCCGAGCAGGGTGCCCTGAGCGCCGACGATCTTGGGCGCAGGGTCAATCAACCCTGGTACGCGGCTGGTGACCTCGTGCTCGCTGAGGACGATGCCGGCGGGGGAGGGGCGGTATCGGCGGCGGGATACGTGTGGGTCAAGATCGATCCTCCGGGCGGGGACGTTGGGGAGATCTATGCGATCGGCGTGCACCCGCGGGCGCAGGGGCAGGGCCTTGGCCACGTGCTGTTCAGGGCGGGGCTGCGGCGGCTGGTTCAGCGGGGAGCGCGGCGCGTGGTGCTCTACGTCGAGGCGGCCAGTGAGCCCGCAGTGAGGTTGTATCGTCGCCACGGGCTGGTGGAGATCGGGGCGGACGCTCAGTACGAGGTCGCGGCGGCCAATGAGATTCCTAACGCCGCCCAATGCGGTGTGGCGAAATAGGGCATGATGGGGGCGTGGCCTCGGCCGCACGCAATCGACCAGTGAGAACGGCACCGTCATGACCACCATGCCCGACGCGGCCCTCGTCGCGCCCAAGGAATCCGAGCTGCCCAGGGACAGATTTGGTGATCGCGAGCTTAGCTGGCTCGCGTTCAACGAGAGGGTCCTCGAGCTGGCGGAGGATGGGAACCTTCCGCTGCTGGAGAGGGTCCGCTTCTGCTCCATCTTCTCCTCGAATCTGGATGAGTTCTTCATGGTTCGAGTGGCTGGCCTCAAACGTCGCATCGACGCCGGATTGGCCGTGACCAGCGCCTCGGGCATGACGCCACGACAGGTGTTGGAGGGAATCGAGATCCGTGCCCACGAATTGATGCGCCGTTCCGCCCAATGCTTTACCACCGATATTCAGCCGGAATTGAACGCGCACGGGATATCGATTGTCCACTGGGAGCAGTTGGAAGAGTCGGAACAGGAGCGGTTGAGCAAGTATTTCCGCAAGCAGGTGTTTCCGGTTCTAACGCCACTGGCCGTCGATCCCGCACATCCCTTCCCCTACATTTCCGGCCTGTCGTTGAATCTGGCTGTGGTGGTGCGGGCTCCCGGTGCATCGAAATCCGTCTTCGCACGGGTCAAGGTCCACGAGATGTTGCCGCGGTTCATCGGTGTGGACGCGAAGGGAAAGCCGCGCGCGCCCGGCGCGACCGCCCTGGACGCCGGAGGGGCCTCGTTTGTGCCGCTCGAAGACGTGATAGCCCAGCATCTGGCGGATCTCTTTCCGGGGATGATCGTTGAAGAGCATGCGACGTTCCGCCTCACGCGCAACGAGGACATGGAAGTCGAAGAGGACGATGCCGAGAATCTCCTCAAGGCCATGGAGCGAGAACTCTTGCGGCGACGGTTTGGGCCGCCCATCCGCCTTGAGGTTGCCGATACGATGTCCTCTCACCTGCGCAAACGCCTGCTGAGGGAATTGCGGATCACCGAGCGCGAGCTGTATCTCCTGCCCGAGCCGCTTGACTACCGGGGACTTGACGTGATCGCCGATCTGGACCGCCACGAACTCCAGTATCCGCCGTTTGTGCCCACCACTCACCCCCAGCTCGCCGAGGTCGAGTCCGCCAAGGCCACCGACATTCTCTCCTCAATGCGCGCGCGAGACGTCCTTCTGCATCACCCATATGATTCGTTCTCGACCTCCGTCCAGACGTTCCTCGCGCAAGCGGCCGCCGATCCGCATGTGCTCGCCATCAAACAAACCCTGTATCGCACCAGTGGAGATTCACCGATCATCGATTCGCTGATCGACGCCGCCCAAGCTGGTAAGCAGGTGCTAGCACTGGTGGAACTCAAGGCCCGCTTTGACGAACAGGCGAATATCTCGTGGGCCCGCAAACTGGAGGAATCCGGCGTTCATGTCGTGTACGGCATCGTCGGATTGAAAACACACTGCAAGCTGCTCCTGGTGGTCCGCCAAGAGGCCCAAGGAATGCGCACCTACTGCCACGTCGGCACTGGAAACTACAATCCCAGGACGGCGCGGCAGTATGAGGATATCGGGCTGTTGACCTGCGATCCGGATGTGGGGCAAGACCTTATTCGTCTGTTCAATCAGCTGTCGGGGTGGGCGCCATCGTCGTCCTTTACCCGGCTCGTGGTGGCGCCCACCCAGTTGCGCAGCGGGTTGATCGCGAGAATCGAACGCGAAGCCGCGAACCATCGGGCCGGTATTGAGGCGTGGATCAAGATCAAGGTCAATTCGGTGGTGGATGAGGCTGTGATCGACGCGCTCTACCGTGCCTCGCAAGCGGGCGTGCCGATCGACATGGTGGTGCGCGGCATGTGCGCCCTGCGCGCCGGCGTGCCCGGAATGTCCGAGACCATCCGAGTTCGGTCCATTCTTGGCCGATTCCTGGAACACTCGCGCCTCTACGCCTTCGCCAATGCCGGGGCGCCGGACGTGCTCATCGGGTCGGCCGACCTCATGCATCGCAACCTCGACCGACGGGTAGAGGCCCTGGTCAACGCCACAGACCCCGGTCACATCACCGAGCTGTTGGACATGATGGCCATCTCGATGGACGATTCGACCGCGTCGTGGCACCTGGGCCCCGACGGCACGTGGGAGGCGCACCGCTTCGACGCGGACGGCCAACCCCTCGGCGACATTCAGGAGATGTTCATGACCCGCCAGCGCCGCCGCGGCGTCCGGCTGCGCTGAGGCGGGTGGGCGAGGCGATGCGACGCCGCGGGCGGACCCAGCTCGCTGCCGGATGCCTGGTGTGGCGCGAACGCGGCGGCAGACTTGAGGTCCTCCTGGTCCACCGCCCGCACTACAACGACTGGTCCTGGCCCAAGGGGAAGCTTGAACCGGGTGAGCACCCGGTGGTGGCCGCGTGCCGGGAGGTGGCCGAGGAGACCGGCCGTCAGGTGGTGGTCGGCGCGCCGCTGCCACCCGTGCAGTATCGGATCGCCGGGCGGCGGCGCAAGTACGT
>JAISBQ010000311.1 GCA_031266115.1 Bifidobacteriaceae bacterium | reverse complement strand
TCTAGCAGGGCCGCCGCGCCGATGCGGGTAGCCTGGCCGGTCGACAGATCGTCGACAACGGTGACCTCGTCGCCACGCTGCGTGAGAAGGCGCACCACGTGCGCACCGATATACCCTGCCCCTCCGGTCACCACCACTGTCACGCGCACAGGATAGTGGGCGCGCTGGCCGCCGCGGTCAGGCGTGAGCGGCCTCGTCCGGGTCGGTGTGTCCCATCGGCTCCACCTGGAATGTCGAATGGGTGACATCGAAGTGGCCGTGCAGGCAATCGCGCAGACGATCCAACAACGTGTGGTAGGCCTCCGGCGCGAACGCCTCGGGCACCACCACGACGTGCGCTGTCAAGGCAGGGGCACCAGAGGTGATGGTCCAGGCGTGCAAATCGTGGACCGCGCACACCCCCGGCACCCCAGCAAGGTGCCGGCGCACCTCACCCATATCGACCGTCCGCGGCGTCCCCTCCAGGAGCACGTGGACCACCTCGCGAAGCAGCGAATAGGCCCGCGGGGCAATGAGGACGCCGATGACGAGGCTCGCCACTCCATCCGCCCTCACCCACCCGGTCGTGGCAATGACCCCGCCCGCCACCAGAACCGCGACCGACCCCAACAGGTCGCCCATCACCTCCAGATAGGCGCCACGCACATTCAAGGACTCCGAGGACGGACCACGAAGGAGGATCAGGCCGATGACGTTAACAATGAGTCCGGCGGCGGCGATCGCCGTCATCGAGGCGGGTTCCACCATGGCCGGACGGATCAGCCGGCCGATCCCCCCCGTCACCACGGCCACGCCCACCGCAAGTACGAGCAGACCGTTAACTAATGCAGCAAGAACCTCCACGCGAGCCAACCCGAACGTCCGGGTCTGCGTGGGCGCCCGTGCGGCCAGCCGCGTGGCGGCCAACGCCAGACCAAGGCCGGCGGCGTCGGTGGCCATGTGACCGGCATCGGACAGCAGGGCCAACGAACCGGACAGCGCAGAACCCACCACTTCCGCCACCAGGACAACCAGCGTGAGCACCAGAATCAGGGCGAGGCGCCACCGATGGCGCGCCGACGCGGTAGGAGGCAGGTGGTGAGAGTGGGAGTGGCCGGACGGCACGGTGGGACGGACCTCCTCGGAGAGCCGGGTGCCGCGGGAGGGCGCGGACGGTGGCTGGGACCGGCATCGATCCGGTGACCTTCCGCTTTTCAGGCGGACGCTCTACCAACTGAGCTACCCAGCCGCACAAACGGGTGGCCGGCATGCACCGGCCACCCGTTCGAACGCGACCCCGACGGGACTTGAACCCGCGACCTCCGCCGTGACAGGGCGGCGCGCTAACCAACTGCGCCACGGGGCCTCGAAAGACCGAGGAACGATCCTACCCCATCCCGCTGGTGGTCAGGGGTGCGCTGTTGCACGGAACGCCACGGCACGGCCTGGCGACGGGGCGTGGCCGTGAATCTAGTGTATATACTAGCTCGGTGAAGACGATCTCGCTCACGACCTTTAATCAAAACCCCTCGCGTGCCGTCAGGCTGGCCGAGAGGGACGGGAAGGTCCAGATCACGCGACGCGGACGTGTGGCCTACCAGCTGAGCAGCGTGGGACCTGCCACGCCGGCCGACCCGATCGACGCGCTGGTGGCCGCCGGGCTGGCGAGCTTGCCTCGCACGACCGAGCGCCGGCCAATCCGCCGAGGCAGTCCCGTGCCCGGGGTCGGCGTGGGCGACCTACTTGAGGCCGACCGGAACCGGCGTGGGCTCGCCGATGGGTGACCCACAGCGGTGGTACGTCGATTCATCGGTCCTCCTGCGCGCCATCGTCGACGAGTCCCGGACGGCCAAGGATTGGTTCGACACCGCGAGCGCGCGGGGGGACGTATTCGTGGCGTCGCGTCTGATGGAGGTCGAAGTCCGGCGGGTCTCCATGAATGTTGGTATCGATCAAGGACTGGTGGGCAAGTACCTCGACCAGTTCGTGTTCCTCTCCGTTGACGACGACGTGCTCGCTGAAGCCATCGACCTGGTGCCACCGGCCGGAGGGGCGGACGCGATCCATCTGGCGGCGGCGCTACGCGTTGGCGCGGACGCGGTGGTGCTGGTGACGCACGACAAGCAGATGGCCGATGCCGCCGCCCACCTCGGCTTCACGGTCCTCGACCCTGTGACCGACGACCCGCGCCGCGGACCTGTGGCATAGGTCAGAGCGCACGATCAGCGGATCGCCGCGGCCGAGTCGAACGGCTGGGACAAGCCCAGACCCCGCTTAATACCGCGGAGATGCACAAGCCCGTCACCTGAGTTCAGGCAGAGCGCTGCAACTCGTGCGCTATGGCGCGACGAATCCACGACGAGACGGAGCGGTCATCCGCTTCGGCGCGCTGCCGAACCACCTCCAGCGCGTCTGGCGAGAGCCTGACTGGCACGATCGCCGAAAGCTCGGGCCTGCGGCGCCGGGCCGGGCCTTGCGGCTCTTGGTTCTCCGGCCGGGCATAGAAGGCATGCTCCTGTTCGGCGGTCATAGGTTCGGCGGCGTTCTTCGTCATCGGTCCCTCCGGTAGCGATCAGATAGGTGTGCGGCGGCCGGATAGCATCCGATCGGACGGCATCGGCGAGGATCGCCGCGGCGAGACGGAGCCAACGGCACCACCAGAACTTGCCCGGCTACCTCGGCGCACATCAGCCAGTGCGCCGGCGGCTTCGCCGGATAGAACAGCTGGTCGTTGGCCCACACGTCAGCGATGTCGTCAATCCCGAGATTCGGGTGCTTGAACAGGTGCGCAGCCTGGGCGTCAACCTCGAATGGCGCCACTGCGTCCAACAGGTCGGGATCGAACCGCTCATCCCCCATGGCCGTCAGTGTATTGCAAGCGAATACACGCCGTCCAGGCACTGGTGATGACGTGAGTCGCACCAGCACGGCGATCAGCTGTGCCCGCGGCGGAACCTATCGGTCAGATCGACGGAGATCCTGCAGATCAGAGAGCCGCCGCATACGGCCCGCTTCTTCCCCCCGCTGCTCGTGCTCCACGATGCGCCGTGGGTCCTGTGGCGTCGAGCTCGCGGAATCCTCAAACCAGCATCAGCGCTGCGGATGTCGGGGCGATGGCCGTTGACCACCTCGCCGGCGCGCCGCGCGCGCCGGCACCAGACTCCAGGTGTCGGTCGGGGCCGATAGGCTGGACCATGCAGCCGAACCACTCAGTGTCGACCCGATGTCGGTGGTTCGGCGCCGCTGGTCAGAGGCCACTTAGGGTAGGGCATGTCGGCTAGCCAGCGGCACACTGCACACAGAGCGAGGGAGGAGATGGACGTGAGCATGGGGTTGCCAGACTCGGCGCTCAAGTCTTGGTACCGCCATGAGCATGACGCCCGTTGCCGAGCGTCAGGAGAAGCGTTCGAGGCCTACGTCACCTCGATCCTGGATCGTTTACATCCTGGCTTCGCCAACCCCGACCCGATGGGCCGCCTGGGCGATGGCGGCTGCGACGGACTGGCAGAGGCCGGAACAATCGCCTACGCGTGCTACGGCAGCCGGGCGGTCACCGGCATCGACGCCAAAGTGGCCAGCAAGCTCGAGTCTGACCTCCTGCGGGCGGTGGCGCAGTGGGACACTTTCACCCTTTGGAGGTTCATCACGAACTCTGGGTTCGGCAAGACGCCAACCGCGAAACTCGTTGAACTCCAGCGGCGCTTCGGGCCCGGCTCTTTGCGGCCGCTGGCCCTCAGCCTGTGGAGGGCCCCGGAAGACCTCTGGTGGAAGGCCGCGAACAAGCTCACTCTCGATCAGCTAAACGAGGTCTTGCCGGGCGCTCCACATGCCCGGAACGTCGAGTTGGCGGCTGTGGTCGAGTTGATCACCTCCCTTGAGACCGGCGATTCGACTTCCCGTGACGACATGTCCGGTGTCAGGCCCGTTCCAGTCACCAAGATGGACTACAACCAGATCGGCGAGCAAACTCGCATCGAGTTCAACGCCGGGCGAGTCTCGTCGGGCCGCATCGAAAGATGGTTCGACGAGCAGGCCGATCCCGGACTGCGGGACGCGACAGCCGCGCGGTTCCGGAAGATCTACTTGCGGTCTGGGGAGTCGTCTGATGTGGCGTCAGAGATCGTGGAACAGCTCTATGTCGCGCTCGGAGGAAGCGACTTCAGGTTGAACGCGGACCGCGCGGACGCGGTCTACGCGGTGACGGCCTACTTCTTTGACTATTGCGACGTCTTCGAGCGGCCTCCCCAAGGATGGCGGGCGGGAGGTGTTGGCGATGCTGTTGCCCACTAAGGGCATCTCCGCGCAGCGGGCGCTGCTGTCGGTGGGCGCGTCGATCCTCGACGAACTCGACTCGCCGGCTACGGTGTCCGGCCTGTGGGAGCGGTTCTCGAAGCGCGACGCGGGACAGCGGGACGCCCAGACGATCACATTTGATTGGTTCACGCTCGCCTTGACGATGCTGTTCACCATCGGAGTGGTCGACTGGGACTCCGGCGACAGACTGGAGCGGATCAATGCTGTTGCGTGAGATCAGTTCGTCCGATTCCAGGTTCAAGCGTCTGCGGTTCCATGAGGGGATGAACCTGCTGCTCGCGGACAAGACTGAGGAGTCGACGGCCGGCGACAGCCGCAACGGCGCCGGGAAAACCAGCCTCGTCCGCATTCTGCGCTACCTGCTGGGAGGCGACTGGAACCGCCTCGGCCTGCCTGCGGGCGTTCTGGCGGATCATGTGTTCCAGGCTGAGTTGGACGCGCCCCTGGACGGTCGGACCGCCAGGGCGATGCGGGTTCAACGGGCAGTGCGGGGCGGCAAGGTCACGATTGACGGCGACTCGTGGCCTGCGTCCGAGTGGCGAGCTGCGGTCGGCGCGTGGTTCGGGCTGACCGATGCAGTCAAGCGACCGACCGTGAGCCAGTTGGTGGGCCAGTTGGCTCGCACCGACTTCCGCGACGCGGTGAAGACGCACAACGCCGAGTCGGACGTCGAGAGCGGCATCCGGATCGGCTACCTGCTTGGACTATCGCCTGAGATCCTCGGGAAGGCTGGCGATGTGGCCGCGCAGGAGAAGCATGGCAAGGCGATCGCCGCGGCGATCAGGGACCGGGCGCTTCCGGGCCTGGACGTCAAAGAACCGCAGCTTCGGGCCGAGTTGGCGCGGACCAGGGCGCGGCGGGACCGGATCCAGGAGGACATCCAGGGTTTCCGGGTCGACGTCCAGTACGCCGAGCACCAGGCCGAGGCGGACCGGCTGACCGGACAGATCCGCGACCTCAACGACGAAGCGGTCGTTTTGGAGCGGAGGCGAAGCGACCTGGATGACGCGATGGCCGTCGAGGAGCCACGGCCGGAGCCTGAGAAGGCCACCGGGCGGCTGGCTTTGGTCTACGAGGAAGTCGGCGTCCTGCTCCCTGACATGGTGGGCCGCAGGTTCGACGAGGTGGCGGACTTCCATGCTTCCGTCGTGAGAAACCGACGGGCGTTTCTCGAGGGGGAGCGCCGTGCGGTCGGTGACAGGCTGGAAGCCATCGCCCAGGAACGCGCGCGCCTGGACGCTTTGAGGGCTTCGGTGATGGCCTTGCTGCGCGACTCGATGGCGTTGGACACGTTCCGCGACGCGGCGCGCGAACTGGCCGAGTTGGACGCGGCCGTGGCCGACCTCGAGCTGCGAGCCGAGCGGGCGATGGCAGCCACGAGCGGCAAGCTGAAGCTCAGGGCGATGATGATCGAGGCGCAGAGCGGCCTGCAGACGGAGATGCAGGAGCGCGCCTCCTACCTCGATGAGACGATGGCCTTGTTCGCGCAACTCGGCGAAGAGATCTACAGCGACCGGGGTGTCACCTTGTGGCTGGAGGCGACGGGCAAGGGCTCGCTCAAGGTGGCCCCGAGGATCGACGGTGACGCCTCGACCGGGATCTCGGAGGTCAAGACCTTCCTCCTCGACATCGCTTGCCTGGTGACCGCCATCAGGCAGGGGCGGGCGCCCGGACTGCTGGTTCATGACAGTTTGCTGTTCGACTCGATGGACGAACGGCAGATGGCGTCTTGTCTGAACATAGGCGCTCGCTTGGCGGACGAGTGCGGGTTCCAGTACCTGGTGACACTGAACTCAGACCGTCTCGAAGCTGCCGAGAACGCCGGCTTCGACCGCCGAGACTATGTGCTTTCCCCAAGGCTCACGGACTTCGGCGAGGGCGGTGGCTTGTTTGGTTTCAGATTCGTCTGACGGCACAGAGCCGCCGGACAGCGTTGACACTGCCTGGAGGCAAACGAAAGGACGCCTCTGGTTGATGCAGCACCCCGGACGGTGGAGCGTAACGGTGCCCCGTGGTGCGGAACCGCGTCCTCCGACGCGTCGTCGCAGGTCAGAAATCTCTTCTTTGCGGCTTTTTTTGAGTGTTTTCGGTTTGTGGCCTGTGGTTAGGCGGTTTGGTGGGCCGTGGTTTTAGGTAGCTAAACATGCCACGGCGGTGACCAGGTCGCGCCGCCAC
>JAISBQ010000268.1 GCA_031266115.1 Bifidobacteriaceae bacterium | reverse complement strand
TCGAGGGGCCAGTCGCCTATCGGCTCCAACCGGCCGTAGAAGAACCGAAGGATCTCGGGCTCCTCGGACCAGCGCAGGCCGCCCACCAGGCGCCGGTTCGCGTGCAGCCAGCGAACCCGGTCTATGGCGTAGTTGACCTGCGACAACGTGAAGACCCGCCGCGGGACGGCGAGCCGCACCAGCTCCATGTGGGCCAACGGCTCCGTGCCGTCCGGGTTCCGCTGCTCGGACATGGTGCCGCGCTCCATCCCGCGCACGCCCGATGCGATGTAGACCGCGCCGGCCAGCGCGGCGGCCGTGTATTCGGTCTGCGGGACGTGGTCCAAGAACCGCATCGCGTCCACATGGGCGCCCAGGCCGCCGGCGGGCTGGACCACCGGCACCCCGTGGCCGTCCAGCTCTTGGACCATGTGCTCGATGAACTGCGGGCCCTGGTTGATCATGTCCTCGTCCATGGTCTCGTCCAGGCCCACCGTGATGGCCTCCATCTCGCGGACCGACATGCCCCCGTACGTCAAGAAGCCCTCGTACATGGGGACCAGGCCGCGCATCGCCTTGTAGGCCGCCTCGTCGCGCACGCAGATGCCGCCGCCGCGCCCGAACCCCAGCTTCCGCGCCGAAAAGTAGACGATGTCGCACGCGTCCGCCATGGCCCGGGCGATCTCGCGGATCGACATCGACGCGGCGGCCGCCTCGCGGACCTTGATGAAGTGCAGGTTGTCAGCGAGCAGCGAGGCGTCCATCACCAGCGGTAGGCCGTACTTGGTGCAGGCGGCCCGCACGGCTCGCAGGTTGTCCAGCGAGAACGGCTGCCCGCCGATCAGGTTGGTGCCGGCCTCCATCCGCACAAACGCGATCGCCGCGCGCCCCCGTTCCGCCACCAACTGATGCAGCGCCGCCACATCGAAGTTCCCCTTGAACGGCTCGGTGCCGGTCACGGTCAGCCCTTCCGGATGGATCAGCTCCACCACCTCGCCGCCCTGCTCCACGATGTGGGCCTTGGCGGTGGTGAAGTGGTAGTTCATGGGCACCAGCGCCCCGGGCCGCACGTAGGTCTTCGCCAGGATGTGCTCCGCCGCGCGCCCCTGGTGGGCGGGCAGGAAGTACTCCATCCCGAAGATCTCGCGCAGCTTGGCGTGGAGCCGGGTGAAAGTGGCGGAGCCGGCGTAGGCGTCATCGGCCAGCAGCATCGCCGCCTGCTGGCGGTCGGACATGGCGTTGACGCCGCTGTCCGTCAGCATGTCGAGGAAGACGTCCTTGTTCTCCAGCAGGAACGTGTTGTAGCCGGCGCGCTCCACGGCTTCCAACCGCTCCTCGACCGGCAGCAGCGTCAGCTTCTGGATGATGCGGACCTTGTGCATCTCCAGCGGCAGGTCCTGGCCGCTGAAGTAGGTGACTTTCGGCATTCGTGGCTCCTGGTTGGTAGGACGCGCGCCGATGCGCGTCGACGGCTACCATGCTACGACCGGTCCGCGCTCGCGTCCCCGCGCCGGGCCGGGTCTCCCCCATGCGCTCCCTACGCCGCCACTTCGGACAACACGGCGCCGAGGTGGAACCTCATTTGCGTCTGGCCGCCTGGTGAGGCAAGACACGCCTTGGACGATGCCGCTCACTCGTCCTCCCGCACCGTCGCCAAGTCCGTCCCGTGGTCGGGTGCCCGTCAAGGGGATGGCCCCGTGACGGAATGCTTGGCGCGTGACCAAGTCGGCCGACCATTCCCATGGCGCTTCCGGCGCATTGGGGGCGCCGCGACTTGGGCGCCCGCGGGCTTCGGAGCACCGCTTTCATTGGTGCCCTAGTTGCTGTTGATCTCAGCCTGGACGTAGCCATATGGTCCGTACGCGGCCTCATCCAAGAGCTTCAGCGTCGCAGTCTTGAACAGAAAGAACCGGGCTGCGGCCGCCGACTCGAGATTGGAGTAGGTCGGCATTTGCTTGAGCATCGTTGTGAACCGGGCCACGTAGGACGTGAAAGCTCGCCCTGCGGCCAGGCCTTTCACCAGCTTGAGAGAGCCGGTGGCTTGCAAACCGGTCAGGGTGCCCCCGAACTTGATCGCGGAGTCGGTGATGGTCAGCGCGGCGGCCGGATTGGCGGCCGCGTTGGCGGCGTGAGTGGTATCGGGATTCGACCACAGGAGGAAATCCCAGTCTCCGGTCCTTGCGAAGAAGGCGACATTCGCCCAGCCGGCGTTCTGCGGCGAGACAGTCGCCAAGGTGCATAGCTGGGAAAGGCCGGTGACGCGGTCGAAACTGGCGCAGAGTTCTTGTTCGGTGTGTTCGTCAAGCATTTTGACAGTGGCTTTGGTTGCCATGAGTCGGTCCTTTTTTGGGGGGTCGGATGAGTGAGGAATTGGAGATCTGTCGAATCGCGGGGCGGACTCGCCGTCACGTCACCAGATTCCGGAGAGTCGCGCTGGATCCGATGCGATGCAGCGAGTCGAGAGTGTCCAGGTAAGGCGTCGTGAAGGAGGGGTAGTCGATCAGGTCGCCAAAGAATCGTTCTTGGCGCAAGAACGCCAACGGGTCCGACTCTTGTGCCCGGGCGGCGGCACGAACTTGGTCTTCAGCATTGTCGACAATGGTGATCGGCTGGCCGGATTCGTCCACGCCTTCGGCGTAGCGGGCCCACGAGGCGACGATAGCGGCTGACAGTCTCACCTGCCCGCCGTCGCGGAGTTGGTCCCTGACGACTGGCAGCAACCATTTCGGGATGCGGTCGGACGACTCGGCGGCGAGGCGAGCCACCGTGTCCCGCACCTGCTCGTTCGAGAACCTGTCGATCAAGGTCCGCTTGTAGGCCGCCAGGTCGACTCCGGGCACCGGACGCAGCGTGGGGCTGGCCTCCTGGTCCATGTACGCGGTCAAGAAGGCAGCGATCAGCGGATCCTGCGCCGCCTCGTGGACCAGTCCGTAACCGGCCAAGTGCGCGAAATAGGCCAAGCCTTGATGCGAGGCGTTGAGCAGTCGTAGTTTCATCAACTCATACGGCTCGACGTCCCCGACCAGCTGCACACCGACTCTTTCGTAGGGTGGACGGCCGGTGGGAAAGTCATCGAGCAACACCCATTGCGTGAACTCCTCCGTCACGACGGGACAACGATCATCGACCCCGTAGCGTTCCCGGCAGTCGATGATGTCTTGCTGGGTTGTGCGCGGCGTGATCCGGTCGACCATCGAGGATGGAAAATGAACGTGAACGGCGATCCAGTCCGCCATCGCCTCGTCACGCAGTTTCGCGTAAGCGATCAGGGCGCGCCGCGCGACAGCTCCGTTGTCCTGAATGTTGTCACAGCTCATCACGGTGAACGGCCTGATTCCGAGAGCCTTGCGACGGCACAGGGAGGAGTAGAGGTAGCCGAAGACGGTGGTCGGCGCTCCGCCGGCCACTTCCGCCGCCACGCCAGGCTCGTCCTCAATGAACTGGCCGGTGACCTGATCGAAGTTGTAGCCGCCTTCGGTGATGGTCAGCGACACGATGCGGATCGCTGGGTCCGCCATGGCGGCCACCACTCGCGCTGGATCGTCCGGCCCGTACAGATACCCGACCATCGATCCGATGACACGGGCCCGCCAGGCGCCCGAAGGCGCTTTGACGATGACGGTGTAGAGGCCGTCTTGCGCGGTCAGCGCGTCGCGCATGGCGGCATCCTCCGGCATTATGCCGACCCCGAGGATCCCCCAGCCGCGCGCTTCGCCTTGGGCCATGAGTTCGTCCAGGTAGTAGGCCTGGTGCGCGCGATGGAAGGCCCCCACGCCCAGGTGGACGATCCCTGGGCTGACGGCTGTCCGGTCATAGCGCGGCATGGCCAGCGCCGGCATGGCCGACTCGAGGGTGTCCTTGCCCAGAGGGACCAGGCCGTGTCGTTGCTGCCTGCGACGGCCTGCCTCCGCCGGCATTGCCGCAACGCCGCTCGCCCGAGCGCCCACGCCGCCCCGGTCGCGATGATCGTCGCCACCCCGAGGTCTGGATCGATCCATTACCTGGCGTCTCCCTCGGCCCCGCTGGGACGATCCGCCCGGCTGATCTTAGGGCCGATGGCCGAATAGACCCAGGCGACGTAGTAGTCCTCGTAGGCGTCCGAATTTGCGATCGCCCCAGAGTCGTCGGCTTGTTTGAGCTGAGCATGGATCTCATTCACATCGCCCACGAATCCATACAGCGCCAGATAGTGCCAGGGCGACGATTGTCCCGGCCGTTGGTCCGGATCGAGGACGTAGCGGCGTCCCCATTTGAAGCCCGGGGCGTTGGTCACATCGCGTACGTGCAACTTGTACCATTCATGAAAGTCGTGTTCACGGCCCTCTTTCGGATTGGTGAAGACCACGAACAGGTGGTACTCGTCTTCATTCACATAATCAGTTGCCGGCATTGGTCGAATCCTCCTTCACGGATTGGCGGCGAACGCGAACGGTGGCTCAGTACTCCTCGTCCACCGTCTCGCCGGGATGTGCGTACAGATCGTTGATCGGCGTGTATACCCACGCGCCGTAGCTGGGGTCGAGGGCGTCGGAACCACGGGTCACCCCGGCCTCGTCTGAGGCGCGCAGAGCGGCGTGGATCCGATTCGGGGCACCGGTGAATCCGTACAGCGCCAGATAGCGGTACTCGGGTTCGTGCATGCCCGGGCGTTGGTCAGGATCGATCACGTAACGTCGCCCCCAAGTGTGACCATCCACATCGACAATCTCGCCGACATGCTCCTCATACCATTCATTGAAGGCTTCCTCGCGGCCTTCGACTGGGTTGGTCAAGATAACCCAGAGATGATAGTCATCGATATTCTCATAGTGATCCACCATCATAAAACACTCCTCTCGTAGACTCTTGATCGCTAGAGTCGGCCATTCGGTCCGACCCTCCTATCAGCATTGTCCGCCTCACATTTGTGGCAGCATGGATCGTCAAGCTTTGATACCCCCTGCGAAGCCTTTGATAAGCTGTTTCTGGGCAACAACGAAGAACACGACGATCGGCACCAGCGCCACGATCACGGCCGTGAAGACATAATTCCATTGGGCCACGTATTCGCCTACGAATGAATATATCGCGACTGGCAGCGTCTGCCTCTGTGACCCTCCTAGATAGATCAAGGACGTGAAGAAGTCATTCCAGCAGAAGAGACCAGTCATGATCGCCACCGATCCGGTTATGGGGCGCAGCATCGGGAATATCACGAAGATGAACGTTCGGAAATGCCCAGCACCGTCGACGCGGGCCGCCTCCTCGTAGTCACGCGGAATCTGCCGAACGAATCCCGTATACAGGAACACTGCCAAGGGCGTTCCGATCCCAACCCATAGAATGATCATCCCCAGGTAGTTGCCGATCGGGCCGAGCTGACGGAACATCACGTACAGAGGCAACACTGAGAGCTGAAATGGAATGATGATTCCCATTAG
>JAISBQ010000181.1 GCA_031266115.1 Bifidobacteriaceae bacterium | reverse complement strand
CTCGCGCCTTGTAGATTCCGGGGGTCACCTCGACGAACCGTCCAATTCCAACTCCGTCGCCCGAGACTGCTGGTTCCAAGGATGCGGCCATTCCGGTGAGCGGATCGCCCTGCGCCCCGTGCAGCGACACGGTCGCCGTCTGGGCGGCGACGCCGTCGGCCGGGGCGGGAGCGTCATCGGACACCTCAAGCCAGGATTCTCCCGTCGGGGTGCCGCCACCCGGCACCGTGGTTCGAGCACCCTGCACGATCAGCCAATGCTGCGGGGCCACCGTGCTGCCCACGAGAATCTCGTATGTCTCCGCCTGGGAGCCGGCGTTGGCGGGAACATCGATTTCGATATCCATCGTCTCCTCGTCGACGGGGACGGCCTGGCCCGTGGCCGGGCGGAACTCGTCACCTACCAGCACGGCCACCGGATATGACTCGGGCGGCGCCGCGTGCTCCTCCAGGTACTCGTCGAGATCGAGATAGTGCTCCACACGCAGCGACAGATGGCCCCCATTGGCGCCGATGGCCAATGGTTCGCCGGAGTATTCGATCGGATCGCGGCCGAGATCCGGCATGACCATGGCGTCCCACCGGTCTTCCGGCGCAGTGGCCCACGCAATCCGACCCGTGGAATCGACCGCAATGCTTTGGGCGGTCAGCTCTATGTCTGGCGAATCGATCACCAGCAGGGCGTCGGCGCCCACCACCACCGAATTCGCTTCGAGCCAGCCACCGTCGGATCCCGCTGCCGTGGTGACGCGACTGACCTGGCCGGGGTCCACGACGAACCGGCCCATAGACGCGTAGGCGTTCCCAGGCATCCAATACCCGTCGTCCACGTGGCCGCCCAACACCATGCGCCGCGCACGCAGCGGCCCCTCCGCCTCACCCGACGGGGCGGGGTCGATCTCCGCGTACCCTGCGCGTCCACCGACAGCCCCGTAGTAGCACGATCCGTCGATCGCTCCTGGGGAGCCCGTCTGGCCACCAGCGAGTGTCAGGGTCCCAACGACTCGCAGGCCCTGAGGCCCCATCACCAGCACGCCATCCCCGCCAGCCCCACCGGCGCCGGGGTCAAGACCGGTGTCCCGGTAGGTGCAGCCGGATGCAGCGTCGCCGCCGTTGCCGCCTACCAGGGTGACGTCGCGGTACCACGGCTCGTAGTCGCCAGGCTCAATGTTCACGGCTTGGCCGGGCCCCCCATCGCCACTGTCGCTCTCGTCCTGCGCACGCGCCTTGCCGTCGCCCGCGGTCCATCCGGGGCCGCCCCGGCCGGGAACAGCGCCCACGCCGTCGCTGCCTGGACCCAGAATCGAGCCGCCACCACCGCCGGCCGCCGGCCTCCAGCTGGCGCCATCGCGGGTCGCCTCACCGCCGCGGCCTGCGGCGAAGCTGTGGGCTCCGGCGACGATCTGCTCGCCTCCTCCGGCACCCGGCCTATCGGCAGTGCTGCCGGTTCCTCCGCCCGCACCACCGCCGCCGCCGGCCCCGCCCGCAACGGTCAGGTCACC
Source organism: Bifidobacteriaceae bacterium (assembly GCA_031266115.1). GTDB lineage: Bacteria > Actinomycetota > Actinomycetes > Actinomycetales > WQXJ01 > JAIRRT01. The sequence continues at coordinate 1,159 of JAISBQ010000181.1, read as the reverse complement.
CGGGGTGAACTGGGCAAAGACGGCATCGGCGTTCCGATCGCCCGAACTGATCGCGGTGTCCGCCACGCTGAGACCGAGGCGGTATGTTCCTCCCACACGCGAGGTCACCCGCGCCTCGTACACGAAGGGCGTCGGCGTAGCCACGAAGGCACTGACTAAAACGTTGGGGTCGGCGTCCACCACGAGATAGGGGGCGAGGGACTCCTCGCCGCCGCCGGGCGCCTTCGCATAGGCCGTCACCGTGTGGATGTCGGCGCCGTTGGCTCTCACACCCGGAGTGTCGGACACCTCGAACCACGCTGTCGCCGTGTCCACCGGGTGGGAGCCGGCGGCGCCCACCGTGACCGTCGCGTCCGTCATGGTCCAGTACTTCGCTCCCTCGCCGGTGGCGACCAGCAACTCATAGGGGACATCCGCGCCGGTCGTATTGGGTGGCAGGGCCGCGCTGAGCGAGAGGCGACCATCGTCGAGCGCCATGAGCGACCCCTCCAGCGGCACGAACTGGTCGCCCACCAACGCGGCGACGGCGCCGCCGTCTAGGCCGCCTGGATCGTTGACGGTGACGGCGACGTGGCCCCCGGACACCGGCAGCGTCAACGGTGCGCCGGTGTAGCGCGGCGCCCCGCTCGGGAAACCGGTGAATGTGTAGCCGTGATGATGGAACTTCTCCGGGTCGCCAATCACCCAACGTCCGCCCGACGCGATGGTCGGATAATAGAACCAGAATGTATTCCAATACCCGTTGTCGAGCGCACCACGGTTGTCGAAGACAAATGTCGCATCCTTGGCGATCCGCAGCTTGTAGATGTCGCCGCCCAGTCTGACACCGGCGACGTCTAATCTAGTGGTAGCCCCTTCGGGGACAGTCATCCCTTCAGCGTAGAAGTTGACGTAGGGCACAAATTCCCCATAGAACTCCTCTTCTTCATCGGACATAGTGAAGTCGCTGGCGATGGTGATGTGGGGCGCGCGCAATTCGCCTTCGACGTAGAATTCGACCCCTCCGCCTTCTCCCCCGTTGTGACAGGAGCCCATGTCACCTGGCACGCCCGGTAGGAGCCGGAGTTCACGCTCAACGGTCAGCGCCCACGCGAACGCCGCCTCGGCGCCCCCACCGGGCCCTCCGCCGCCGCCATCGCAGTCGTCATCGGCCGCGTCC
>JAISBQ010000133.1 GCA_031266115.1 Bifidobacteriaceae bacterium | reverse complement strand
CAACCCCGCGGCGCCCCCCCCCCCCCCACCACCTTTCCCGAAGCATTCGGGAGCCTGGGGTTAGCGATCCGGGTCCGGGCCGGCGGCAACAGCCCTGCCCGGACGCGGGCCTGGACCTGCCTGAACCGCATGGTCCACGCAGCTCCAGGTCGGATACGCCCATTCGACGGCTGCGGCGCATCCGCTACTCGCTACCGGTCCTCACGATGACGCGGTGGCGAAAGTGGCGTGGTGGCACCGCGGCGCCCTATCGGGACACCGTCAGCGTGTAGGCCTTGGACTTGCCGCCGGCCTTCACCCTGATCTTCGTGGTCCCGGGGGCCTTGGCGACTATCCGCCCCGCCTTGTCGATGTGGGCCACCGATGTCGCAGAGGAGGTGTAGGTGACCGCGACGCCTGTCGCCGAGGCCGGTGCCCACGTGCCGGTGATCTCCTTGATCGCGCCCACCGTCATGGTCTTCGGCACGGTCGCCTTGACGGATTTCACCGACGATGGCGAAGGCTTGGTTCCGAGTACCGTCACCTTCACCGTGGCCTTCTTCCCGCCGGCCTTGACCGTGATGGTCGCCTGTCCGGCTTTCACTCCGGTCACCTTGCCGAGCGCCGAGACCTTGGCGACCGACGGCCTCGAGGAGGACCACGACACCTTCACGCGCTTGCCGGCCGCGGTATACCCATAGCCCGCCAGCCGTGTCGATGTTCCCTTGACCAGCCGCACCGCTGACTGCGACGCCTTGACCTTCTGGACCGCGAGTAGGGTGACGGACTCGGACACGACGGGTGGCGCCGTCACGGTCACGGACGGGCCGGGCACCTGCACCTGGGTGGTGGTCGAGTGGGTCACCGCGGGGCCGGGCACCTGGATCGTGGTGGAATGGGTGACCGCGGGACCAGGCACCTGCGTGGTGCTGGAATGGGTCACCGTGGGACCGGGCACCTCGACCGTGGCGGTGTGAGTGACCGTGGGGCCGGGAACGGTGATGGTGGGCGCGGGACCTGGCGTCTCAGTGACCGTCACCGTGGGAGCCGGCACGGGCTGCCTGGGAGGCCAGGTCGAGGGATCCTCGTCGAGCAAGGCGTTCGCGGCATTGCCGAGGATCACCCACGAGGCGGCGGTATCGATGACGTATTCGCTTTCGAACCACATCATTCCGAACTTGTCCTTCGCCTCGGGCAGGTCCGGCATGATCGGGACATAGCCAGGGACGATCCCGCCGGCAACGAACGTGTCGTCCGCGCGGGTGTTCCCGTAGGCCTTCTCGATCGATGAGGTGCCCACGCCGGACAGCCATGAGGTGTCGTTGTCCGCATGGGTGCCCAGGATGTACGTGGCCGCGCGCAGCGCGTAGTCCGCGTCGATCGTGTACGGATCGACCTTGTGCAGGAAGTACATCGCCACGCCCGTGTCGACCACCTCCGTGCTGCCGCCCCACATCCCGACCGTGTCCGCCACGCCCCACGGGTTCGCGGCCGTGGTCGCGTCGTAGGACGCCTTGTAGCCGGCGATCGCCTCACGGAACTCGGCCTGGAACTCCGGGCTCATGTGATCCAGGACCAGGGCGGCCTTCCATCCGCCCCCACCGAACGACATCGCCCAGCCCAGCGGGGCCTTCATCAGGGGCCACAGGGCTTCGATCGCGTCGCGATACTGCGACTGCCCGGTCGCGATCAGCAACTCGATCGCCGCGTTCCATTCGACCGCCATCGTCGATTGGGCTTGCCATTGGGCCATGAAATCGGTCGGATCGATGCCATCGAGGGACAAGACGAGGTCTTCCTCGGCCCAGATCTGCTCCGCCGCGGCCAAGGCCTTGGCGGCCAGGGCATCGTCTTCGCCTTTGACCACGGTTGCGGCAGCGGCGAGCGCGTAGGCGGCGTTGAATTGGAGGTTCGAGTCCTTCTCGCCCACCATCGCCAACCGGTCATCCTGCTTGCCGGACCGCAGGCCATCCACCTCGTCGGCGGCCAGAGCCGGATCCCACACCTTGTTGTCAGTCTCGCGTCCGCCATCGCCCAGGTGGGTGTACTGGCGAAGTGTGGGGACTTCGACCACCTTGAAGTTGTAGCCGATGGCCTCCAAGCGTGCCAGGACGTTCAGCGCTCCGTGCTTGACCTGCTGGACCATATCCGGGACTCCGTCCGGGCGGTGCAACTCGACCATTCCGCCGGTTGTGGCATCCCAGTCGACATCCAAGGTGTCGTAGGTCGGATGGAATTCCCGCCACGCGATCGCCAGATCCTCAATCACACCGGCCTGGCGCGTCGCCTCCAGGTCGTAATCTCCGGCGTCGTACCAGCCGCCCACGGCCAGACCCGGCACATGCTCCAGGGAGTCGTACTGGGTGTTGGTCCGGGACGTCTCACGGAAGTCCTGACCGTCGAACCACGTTCCATCGAACGCCGCTTCATCCCTGAAGGGCTCTCCCATCAGCGGATACATGATGGCGTCGTCCATATGGGACGCCGCGTGGACGATCTTGTATGTCTCGCGGACCGCGATGTGGTCCATCTCCTTTGCCAGGAAGCCCGTCAGCGATTGCTGCCAAGCCTTGGCATACACGTCATCGGCGATCGGGAACACGTCGGTGCGCTCGCCCGCATAGTTGATCGTGTAGATGCCCGGGGTCTTGACCGTCGAGAAATCGAACTCGCGGTAGTCGTAGCGCAGCCAACGCTTCGCCTCGGCCAATCTGCCGGTATAGACCGTCGAATAGGTGCCGTTCGGGTTCACCCGCTCCACGCTGGCCGTGGCGGGTGCCGCAAGGCGAGGATCCAGCTCGATGACGGCGACCTTGGATTGGTCCGGACCGTATCCGGCCTGGGAATGACCCACGTTCGGCTCGCGGGTCCATCCCGGATCGACATCGGCCTGAATGTGCCACACGACCTCGGTGGACCCCGGAGCGAACAGAGTTCGCAAGACGAACCAGCCGTTCTGGGCCCGGTCGCGACCATCCAGAAGTTGCACGTCCCCGCTGTCCGATGTCACTCGAATGCGGTTTTCCGTCTCCGGGGACAGCGTCATCGTGGTGCCTGCGGCGATCGGGACAGGCTGATAGTCGCCGCGATCTCGATTCCATTCCTTGACGTACCACGCTTGATCGTCCGTGCGCGCCCGGTCCTTAATCTCCATGTCGTCGAAGGGCAGCAGCGGGATGACACCGAAGTCGTCATACTTTCCGTCCCCGTCAGCGTCGGCCTGGTAGGACTTCTCCTTGTACAACTCGGGGATGAACTCGAGGTTGAACCCGGCCTTTCCAGCCAGATCCGTCGGCAACGGTTCGTCCAGCACCACCGACAGTTTCACGCCACCGGGCTCGGGTTCGGCTCTCAGCGTGTAATGAACAGCCGGCTTGGACCCATCCTTGGTGGCGGGCATGGTCAACGTCGCGCTCACCGTGTCCGTCGCGGGATCGGACGACCTGGACTCCAACACCGGCGCTGGAGTGGCATCCCACTGCTCCGGAGTGGGCAAGAGATGAACGTCTCCGTTGGTCGCGATCCGCTCTCCGTTCAGCACCAG
>JAISBQ010000105.1 GCA_031266115.1 Bifidobacteriaceae bacterium | reverse complement strand
CGTTGATGATCGCATGGTTCGGCGGCCAGGAGTGCGGCCACGCCTTGGGCGACATCCTGACCGGCGCGGCCGAACCCGGCGGCCGTCTGCCCACCACCTGGCCGCGCTCGCTGGCTGACGCGCCCGTCAGCAACGTCCTGCCCGCCCAAGGAGTGCTCCCCTACGACGAGGGCATTCACATCGGGTACCGGGGCTGGCTGCGCTCGAAAGCCGAACCGGCTTATTGGTTCGGCGCCGGCCAGGGCTACACCACCTTCGAGGTCAGCGATCTGGCGGTGTCCGATGCCGCCCGCCCGGCAGGCCATTTCGACGTCGCCGTGTTTGTGCGCAACACCGGCGCGAGGCGCGGTAAGCATGTGGTTCAGGTCTACGCCAGCCGACCCGCCAGCGCGGTCGACCGCCCGATGCGTTGGCTCGTCGGCTTCCGTCCGGTGGTGCTCGACCCGGCCGAGTCGACCCGCGTGGTCGTGTCCGTTCCCAGCCGCGCGCTCGCATACTGGTCGCACGACGGCTGGACCTATGAGCCCGGAGAATTCATGATCAGCGTCGCGGGACACGCGGGCGATCCCGGGTTGTTCGCGCCGTTGGAGCTGACCGTGCCTAAGGATTGATCCGGCGCGCCCTGAGACAGGCGCCGACCACAGTCAGGCCTATTGCCACTAGCAACGTGCCGCCGATGGCCGCGCCGGTCCACGGCAGTTCCCCGTCACCCGGCCCCAGGCCGGGCCCAAGCGTCGTGCGAACCGGACCTGAGGCAGCGTCAGTGCGAGGGCCGGTCGCCGGAGGCACCGAAGCCGGTGCGGTGGAAGCGGGAGCGAATGAGGGCGCTTCCGACTCGCTCCCGCCAGAGGGCTCATCCCAGGGCGAGACACTGACTCTCACGACCACGTCGTCATCCGAATGGGCGACCGATGTGATCATCAACTGGAGCGAAACGGCCGCAGGTATCGCCATGACAATCGCCATCCAGCGCCAGCGGCGCCCTCGATCACTCCTCGCCGACATGGTCGGTTCCTTCTTCCGCGTCCTCGTCCTCATCAGGGTGGCCGGCGCCATCCGGCTCGCTGCCGATCCGCGCGTGCTTCGGTCGCCTTGCAGGGTCCGTCCGCGGCGTGACTCCGGCTAGACCCTCGGCGAGGCCCGCGGCCCGAGCTTCCGCCCGGACCTCGGCAAACCGAGCGGCCAGGCGACGCTTGGAGCGTGACCGGCCAGACCAGATGGCGCCCGCGATCAGCACGAGTCCGGCGAGGCAAATCAACTGCGGCCAGGGAAGCGCCCACACCCCCGCGGTGGTGGTCACGGGCGCGAGGCTCACAGCCGGAGAATCGTCGATGGTCAGCACGACCGGATCAGCACTGATCGTCACCTCGATCCGAAACGCGGGCCACACGCGCGTCAAGACCGTCTCGATCCGGCGCGACTCGCCCGGCAGCAATTCAATGGCGAGCTCACTCGCCTGTGGATAGGCGACCTCACGTCCTCCGGCGCTCACGAATCCACTAACGGTCAGACGGGTGTTGCCCGTGTTCGCCAATTCGAAGCCAATCATCAACCTCCCCGGGCGCACGGGATTCCAGGCGATGTCGTAGGAGGTCTTGACATCGCCGATCTCCAGCGCAGGCGCCAACTCTCCGAGCACCCGCGTCATCACCCTGAACCCGAATCTGGAAGTCACGCCCAGCCCGGCGCCATCGGGGCCAGCTGCCTGGCCGGACCTGACGGCAGCTGCCACACCGGCCGCGTGGTCGCCCGGTTCGGCGTTCCTCGGCACCTTGACAGTGAACGGCACCACCGTGGTCTTTCCGGGCGCAACCGTCACCGAGTCCCCGATCTCGATCCAAGTGCCCGCCTCGGTGGACTCCTCGGTCTCGCTTCGCATGTTGAAGCGGCCCGCAGGCGTGAAATAGCCGTCTGCGGCCGTCAGCGTGAACTGGGCTTCGACCTTCGACAGGTTCGTCACCGCCATGTGCTCTGTCGCTTCCTCGCCTGGCGCCAACTCCAACTCGACCCATCGCCGCCCATCCGGGCCATGCGCACTGGCCGGAGCCACCGACCAACTCACCGTCGGCGGCTCGTCCCCGTCGCCCTCGGCGGCGAGTGCGTCCTCGGAAGCGACGCCCAAGCCGATCCCTGCCGCTAACGACAGCGCGAGCCAAACCCTGCCCCACGGCATCGGGCACCTACCGATCAGGGCACCGCCAGAACCCATAGCTCTCTTCCCTCCCCACGCAGGCATGCGGTCCGATGATGCGCAGCGCGGCCGCCCACAGACTTCCATGAACCCTGTGGGCGACCGCGCCCTAATCCAGTTGCTATTCGCTATTCGAACAGAGACAGTGTCAGCACCGAGGCGTACGCGCCAGCAGGCGTCGAACTGGGGATCTTGAGGACCAGATCGGCATTGGCTTGCCATGAGCCCTCAGGGTTGACGATTGCCGAATCAGCCGCATACGCGAACAGTTCCTGACCGAGCAGACCGACGTTGTCCGGGTCCTGCGGGGGGATGGTCGTCGCAGCGTCCATGCTGGTCAACACCGGATCTCCGACATCGACCAGACCGAGCGCGCCAGCGTCGACAATCTTGGGCGTCCAACCGAGGTGGTCGGCCGTGATGTCCGGCTGCGAGGCGTCCCCTTCGAAGTCGCTGGATTGGCCGAGCACGTACCAAGCGGCCCCTGCCGGGATGTCGCCCACATCGCGGTTGTCGGTGACAGTGACAGTCGGCAGCGTCCCCGCGAACTCCCGCTGCCCCGGCACGGCCTGCGGCGTGACCTCGGACAGTATCGCCTCACCCGTCACGCTCAGCGAGAGCTGGCCTGGCCCCGCATCCTCGAATTCGACTTTCACTGGAACTCCGGAGCTATCGTGTTCGGCGTCGTCAGCGAAGGCCATCGAGCTGACTCCCGCCAACAGCCCGGCGCCGAGCAGTGCAGCCCCCATCCTCAATGACAGTGTTCTCTTCATGATGATTTCCTCATTCTCTCTTGCGAAGTACGGACTTCTTGGTGTTGTTGTTCAGTCGTTCGTGACCGGGCGGCGTGGGCGGGCTCGCCAGCCGCGTGATTGCACGGCCTTTGCGCCACGCCGCCCGATCCTGGGACCGCCTGTCAGCAGGTTCCGCCCGCGTAGGGCTCGACCTGGTGAGCGGTTGGAGCCACCGCGCCACCGACCACGCCTGCACCATCAACGGTCACGGACCCGCTCGGCAAGGTGCCCAGGCGGGTCGTGAACAAGTGGTAACCGTTCGATCCGGGAGCGACTTCGGCGAACGCTTTCTCGCCGTACGCCGTGGTGATAGTCAGATCGGCCGGGATGGTGTCGCCGTTCGACGCCTGGACTGTCAGATAGGCCTTGCCGGCAATGCAGCGCTGGCCCACAACCACGTCAATGGCCAGGTCCCTGACCTCCAGAGCGGCAATCGCGTCCTCGAGCGCGCCAGCGGCGCGGATCACGGAGTCTTGATCGGCCTCATCATTGACCAGCACCGACTCCGCAGCGGTCAAAGCCGCCGCCAGCGGGCTCCACGAGGCACCCGTGTACACATTGGCGTTGAGCGCCTGCGCCTGGTCCACCAATGCGGCCAGCTCGGACTTGTCCACCGGCAGAGCCTGCTCGTAGAGCCAGTCGATGATCTCGTCGTTCATGTAGGTCGGGATCCAGGCCGCGTGGTTGAACATCGGCGTGGTCCCGGCCGTGTAGGTCGTGAACAGGTGGTGCGAGCCCCGTTGAGC
>JAISBQ010000067.1 GCA_031266115.1 Bifidobacteriaceae bacterium | reverse complement strand
GGCTCACCCGCGGGCTGATGCGGTGGATGCTCGCCCTTGAGGGCATGAGCGTGGCGGGGATCGGCGCTGGGATCGGGATTGCTCTCGGTATCGGACTGGGGTGGGCGGGCGCTTACCTGGTGGCCTCCATGGCCCTGGGCGCCACGTGCCTCGGGCTGTACCCGTGGCAGATCGCCGCCGTCTTCGGCGGCGCGATCCTCGCAGGCCTGATCGCCTCGGCCCTCCCCGGCCGGCGAGCGGCTCGCACGTCGCCTGCCGCGGCCCTCGCCATGGAGTAGTCGGGGTCCGGCGCGACTCCCCCCAGGACCCGCCTGGCCCGCGAACCGTCCACATCGTGGATATCGCCGCGCTGCGGAGAGATCACCCGGAATGTCCGCCGAGTCATCGGTCAGCGTCTTCTCAGGGCTCTGGCCTGCCTCATCACTGGTTCGCTCCGTGAGATCCGTCGGGTTATCCACAACGAGGTGCCAGCCAAGGTGCGTGGTGCGGGGCCGTCGGGGGACCCTGGGACGGTGCGGTTCACCATCGCCTGCCCCCACCACGGCGACCACGATGTGTGGGCCTCGCCCGGCTCCACCTGGGCCGCCGTGGTCACGGACATCGACGATGCCGCTCCCTCCCTCACCGCATGCCTGTCGGCATGCCGCCAGTGGTACGTCGGCGCGATCCCCCTGTTGCCCTCGGACCGCCTGGGCGACGCCCGCCTACGCCCAGGGGCGGTCGTGGCCACCGAACGCACCCCCGATTCCCCCCACACCCGTGGCACATGGGAGTGGGTTCTGTTCACCTCCGCCCACGCCGCCACCGCTGTCCCCTTTGCCGCCGGCGGTCCCGACGCACTCGTCCCGCCACTCGCCACCCGCGTGGACGCCGATCTGCGCGCGTGGGTCCTGCCTCGTGCCGGGCATTGCCTCTGGGTGGGGACACCACTAGTCGCGCGAGCCCGCGGATCTCACCTGACCCACCCCAACGTCCGCGTCCGATGGCGTCGCTCACATGGACGCTGGACCCGGCTGCGCCCGTTCGCCCTGGTGGCCCAGGAAGGCCGCGTCTGGCAATTGCGACCCCGGCCCGGGTCGGAGCCCACATGGACCGGAGCCTGCGCGGGCGACGAGGGGCCGTCCGCCCCACCCGGCGGCGCAAGCCACGTATGGGCCCCACCGCCGGTCACCGTTCCGGACCGCCGCGGCACCCGGCCCACACCTACACGCCTGCGCGACGCGGTGATCCCGATGCTCGGCGCGCTGGCGATCGGCACGGTCATGATCGCCGTCACACGCAACCCGATCTTCGCGGCGCTTCCCTTGCTGGGGGCGCTCGGCTTTCTCGGCCCAGCGCTCGCCAAACCTCGGCGCCGCGTCAGCGTGATCGATCTCGATTCCGTCGGGCTGACGCGCCAGGCAGACCCCTGCGAAGACCATGGGACATCCACCACCGAGACGCGCATGGGTCCACATCGTGACGCTCTGGGGGACGTGGGCGCCCACGACCGTTCTCCCGTCCTGCACCTGGCACCGTTTCCCGTGGCGGCCCAGGCGGGAGACGTGATCCACGTCGGTCCCGACGTGGAGGCTGCCACGATGCTCGTCCGCACATGGCTGCTCGCCGAGGCCACTACCGGACCACCCGGCAGGCTCACCGTCCAGACCGCGCCACACGCGCCATCGTGGGCGTGGAGCAGGTGGCTGGACGATCCCCGGCCGGACCTGACCGTGATCGTCCACCTCGACACCATGGCGAGGCTGCCTCCCAGCGACCGCGGCGAGGAACAGACGACACGACATCCGGCGGTCCACATCGTGATTGGCGGACCGCCACCGCCTGGCGCGATCGCCGTCGATACCCACCGGTCAGGCTTGGGTCTGATCGGCGCGCGAGTGGACGGCGGCGCCCACGCCATGGTGCTTCCCCTGGGAGAAGCCAGCGCGCAGGAGCTCGCGAGAAGGCTCGCCGGGCGGGGTAGCACCAGCGCCGCCATCCCGGACATCATCAGCGCCCTGCCGCTGGACGCGACCGACCAACGCTGGGCGGACGCGGGGACGCGCGTACCCATCGGCATCGGCGCAGACGGCCGGCCGATCTGGCTCGATCTGCCCTCGGATGGCCCACACCTTCTTGTGGCGGGGGCCACCGGTTCGGGGAAGTCGGAGTTCTTACGCGGACTCATGTTGGCCTCGGCACTGACGTCACCGCCTGACCGCCTGGTGATCTTGGGAATCGATCACAAGGGCGGAGCGACGTTCGCGGACCTGGGCTCCTTGCCCCACCTGGCAGGCGTGGTGACCGACCTCGACACCGGTGAATCGATGCGCGCGGTGGTCGCGCTCGGCGCGGAGTTGACCAGGCGCGAACAGCTTCTCGCCCGCCGCGGCCTGGAAGACCTGGCCGATATGCCGCTTGCCGATCGACCGCCGCGAATCCTCGTAGTGATCGACGAGTTCCGCAACCTCATCGAAACACTGCCGGACGCGACGGCGCGCCTGGAGCGGCTGGCCGCGCAAGGTCGGTCGCTGGGCATGCACCTTGTGCTCGCCACACAGCGTCCAGCCGGTGCGGTCTCGGCGCAACTGCGGGCCAATCTCGCCTCACGCGTGTGTTTCCGCGTGGCAACCGATGCCGATTCGATGGATGTCATCGACGCGGCCGATGCCGCCCGAATCGATCCCTCACTCCCCGGCACGTGCTACATGGCCAGTTCAGGGCGCCCTCGTCGTATCATGCGGGCGCTGACCGCAACAAGCCCCATCCCGGCGCGGCCCAGTGCGCGCCACTGGCCGGACAGATGGGCCGATCCACTCCCCGGCCCGATGGCGTCCCGCGCCCAGATCGCCGAGGCGCTGGCCGCCATGGCGACGGATAGCGGATACCGTCGGGCCAGCCCACCGTGGCTTGCGCCGTTGCCCACGCGCGTGAGCCTGACCGAGGTGCGCATGCGGGGCGAGGCGTGCGTCCGCGACGCCAGCGCCGTTGATCCCGGCTCGGCCCCCTGCCCGCAGCCGATTGCCAGCGACGGACCTGAGGGGATCGTTGTCGCGCTGGCGGACATTCCCGAGCACCAGCGTCAGGTACCCCTGATGCTGAGCCCGCAGGACGGCAACGTGCTGGCGATTGGGGCGCCGCGGAGCGGACGCACCACCACCGCTCGCACGCTCGCGGTCAGCGCGCTGGAGGGAGGCCACGATGTCCAGGTCGTCTCAGCCGACCCCGAGGCGTTCGCCGACCTCACCGACCACAGCCGGTTCGGGACGCTGGTCGGCGTGGACGATTCACGGCGTGTAGCGCGCCTCGGGCGCCTCCTGCGCGACGAGCCGGCCACGGGTGATGCCGGCGCGAGACCGACGGTACTGATCGTGGATGGCGCCGAGACCCTCGCCACGATGCCTCTCCCCGGCTTCGACGATCACCCGCTTGAGGCGCTCAGCACCGGCGGGAACGGAGCCGGCCTATGGCTCGTCGCGACCTGCCTCGCGCGACACGCTGGTGGCCGGTGGGCGGGGCACTTTCCCGTTCGGCTCGTGCTGCCCACGATCGACAGGGTCGAGGACGTAGCCGCCGGGGTGAGCACCCAGATGGCCGGAAGACGCCGCCCGCCGGGACGCGCGATAGCGCTTCGCAACGGTGAGGAAGTCATGGTGCACGTCGCCGTCGCCGATTCCCCACCCGCTGAGACCGACCCGCGGCCCGCCGGACGAGCCCAACCCCCTCGCCTCGCGCCGCTTCCCGAGTTGGTCACCGACTTGCCACCCAGTGAACCCGACTGGCTGTGGTTCGGATACGGCGGCGACGACGCCGGCCCGATCGGAACCCCCTTCACCGAGGGCCATCCGATCGGCATCGTCGGGCCGCCCGGGTCGGGCCGGACCACAGTCCTGCGGTCGATCGCCGCCCAGTGCGACGACGCGGGCACCCCACCGCTGGTGCTTGATGCAGCCGAGGACCCCGGCGCCTGGCGACACATCGAGATCGCCCTCGCACGCGGACGGACCGTCGTGGCCGACAACCTCGACCGCGCCATCCCGGCTCCGCCTGCCCTGCCGCCTACGGGCAGGCTAGTGGCGGCGCTGACCACGCCAGCCGCGGGCTCATTCCAGGGGACCGGTCCGCTGCTGCGAAATCGCCCGTGCGGTATCGTCCTCATGCCCGCAAGCCACGGCTCCGCCGAGGCATTCGGCATACGGTTGACCGAGGCGATCGATCATCGCCGAGCGCGAACAACCGGCTTCGGGGTGGTTGTCACGCCGCGCAGTATCGTTCCTGTTCAGACACCGATTCCTCGCCCGGTGGACCATCTTTGGGACCCGGTCTCGCCATCGATCGCCGTGCAGAGTTTGTGACGGACTTGACATTAGCTCTTGTGAAACGCCCGATTGTCTGTCAACCTTGTGGGCGGTTCTGCCCCGGTGGTCTGGCCTTCGCCCTGACGGACCGCCCTTTCAACCCCTTCCGCAAGGAGCTACGAACATGGATTGGCGCCACGCCGCCGCTTGCCTGGACGAGGACCCCGAACTCTTCTTCCCCATCGGCAACACCGGCCCCGCGTTGGTACAGATCGACGAGGCCAAGGCGGTCTGCCGGCGCTGTGAGGTCGCCACGACCTGCCTACAGTGGGCACTGGACAACAACCAAGACTCCGGCGTGTGGGGCGGCCTGTCCGAGGACGAGCGCCGCGCGTTCAAGCGCCGCACAGCTCGCGCCCGGCGCGCAGGATAGGGCGCTGCTGAATGGGTGGCGCCCGACCGCACTTGCCACCAAGTGACCAGGCCCTGTAGGACGCGGCAGAAGGTCTCACCGCAGATTGGCGTTGACGACCGCTTGCGTGCCGCCACCCGGCCGCGGCCTCCACTCGATGGATCCGCGCAACTCGCCCGTCACGAACGTGCGCACAATCTGGGTGCCCAGCCCCTCGCTTGAGGAGGGGTCGTTACCCTCCAGGCCGACGCCATCGTCGGATACCGTCACGGCAAGATGCGGACCGGATCTGTCCGCGTGAATCCACACCGTCCCGCCGCCGTGGGGCGCCAAACCGTGTTCCACAGCGTTGGTGACCAGTTCGGTGAGGACGATGGCGAGGAGTGTCGCGTCCTGGGCACTCACCTTGCCGAATCCACCCTCGCGGATGGTGCGCACCGAGACCCCAGCCGATGCGGCATCGGCGGCGAGGCGCAGGTTGCGTCCGAACGCCTCATCGAAGTTCACCGTCTCGTCCAGGGTTTGGGACAGCATGTCGTGAACCGTCGCGATCGTCGCCACCCGGCGTTGGGCCTCGAGAAGGGCGGCGCGCACTTCGGTCGCATGGGACCGGCGGGCCTGGAGACGCAGGAGTGCGGCGACGGTCTGGAGGTTGTTCTTCACTCGGTGGTGGATCTCGCGGATTGTCGCGTCCTTCGTCATGAGTTCAAGCTCACGGCGCCGCAATTCGGTGATGTCCCGGACCAGCACCAACGCGCCCGTTCGGATGCCTCTGACCGTCAATGGCACGGCTCGCAACGCGATCGCCGTCCCATGGACATCCGCTTGGGTGAGCCAGGGGACCCGCCCCTGCGCAACCGAGATCGCGGTGTCCCTGTCGCTGGTCGAGGCATCGATCTTGTCCTCAAGGAGCGCCGCGAGCGATGCCCCGGCCATGTCTCCGAAGAGGCCAATCCGGTGGAAGACCGATAGGGCGTTGGGACTCGCGTACAGCACCTCGCCCTCGGCGTTCAGACGCAATAGCCCATCGCCCACACGCGGAGAGTGGCGCGTGGGCGCGCCCGGCGCCGAGGGAGAGGGGAATTCTCCCCGCGAGATCATCCCGATGAGCTCGTCCGCCACCTCGATGTAGTTGATTTCCAACCGGCTCGGGGTCCGGTTGGAGGCCAAGTTGACTTGCCGGGTGAGGATCGCCAGCACGCGTCCGCGGCGGACCACGGGCACAATCTCCTCGCCGATGTCGAAATCCGCGTCCCACGTGAGCGCGCGATCTTTCTTGATGATCCCGAGTTCCAGGACCCTGTCGAATTGCGCGGTCTGGCCGGCCCGTGCGTTGGTACCAACGATGTCGGCGTAATGGATGGTCGGTCCGGTGCCCGGACGGCACTGCGCGCAGGCGACGTATTCGCCGTCGCCGGTGGGGAGCCACAGCACAAGGTCGGCGAAAGAAAGGTCCGCCACGATCTGCCAATCCGCCGTCAGCCGCCCGAGCCATTCACGGTCGGCCTCACCCATCGTGGTGTGACGCTCTACAAGGTCGCGAAGGGTCGGCACCGCCACAGCTTATCTCCGCGCCACCTGGTGCCTTCGGCCGGGTACCCTGAAGCCCATGGAGTTGAGGGCCTCCGAACGGTTCGCGGCGGGTGCCGGCGATGTGGCCGCCATCCTCGCCGATCCAGCGTTCCATCGGGCCGCCGTGGCGCGAGCTGGGAGCGGCGCCGTCGCGGACGATGTCACCGTCACGGGATCGGTACCGGGCGCCTTCCAGGTGGCTATCCGCTGGACGATGGCGGCCGGCGCCCTGCCCGAGCAGGTCCGGGCGTACCTTCCGGGTGGACTGAGCGTGCGCCACGTCAACGCGTGGGGTGCAGGGGCCGCGGACGGGACACGACACGGAACGGTGACGATGGACATCGTGGGCGCACCGGTGCATCTGCGTGGCACACTCGCGCTGACGCCGCGAGGCCCGGGCGCGTCCGAGTTGGTCTATGTCACGAGCCTGCGGGCAACCATCCCGTTCGCGAGCGGAACAATTGAGCAAGCGGCGGCTCCGGCGGTCCGCCAGGCGCTCCGGGCCGAGCGCGACGAACTCGTGGCACGGATCGCCCCACCCGCGGATCTGCGGGAGCCGTAGTCCTGCAGGTCAAGGGGGCTCACGCGTCGTTGATGTGACCGAAGCGGTGTCTGGTGATGGACAGGGCCTGCTCTCGCAGGACGTTCAACAACTCGCGCCGGCCGTGGTAGGTGACCGGTGAGTCAAGCACGGTGACCTCGCCGAGCCGACCGGCCGCGGCCTCGCGCAAGCCGGGCGCTGCACCGACAAGGCGGATCCGGCCCTGGATGGAGCCGGCGGATACGCGTGCGGCGAAGGCCTCGTCCGATTCGATCGCCCGCTCGGACACGGCCGGCTCGACTCCGGCGACGCGGGCGGCAGCGATCACGCGCTTGACCTCGTGGTCCTTGGCGCCGTGACCCACCCGGACGGTGTAGGTGTCCACGGGGCGATAGCGCAGGATGTTCGCCTCGACCCGCAAACCCGAGGGGTCGTGGTCGCGACCGAATTCCTCGTTCCACGCAGCGATGTCGCTCCCGCGTGCCTCCGCGAGCCAGGCGGACGGATCGGTCACGGGCTCGGCGTCGCGCCACACGCCGAATTCGGCCACATAGTTGGGGCCACCGGCCTTGGCGCCGGGTCCTACCGCCGAGGCCTTCCATCCGCCGAAGGGCTGACGCTGGACGATGGCGCCCGTGATGTGGCGGTTGACGTAGGCGTTGCCGACCTGGACTCTGTCGATCCATGTCGCGATCTCGTCATCGTCGAGGCTGTGAATCCCGCCGGTCAGTCCGAACGCCGTGGCGTTTTGTAGGGCGATCGCCTCGTCCAGGTCGCTGGCCCGCATGAGCCCGAGTACCGGACCAAAGCACTCGGTCGTGTGGAACCACGAGCCGGGTTGAACGCCCGCCCGGATGCCGGGGGACCACACCAGTCCGCGGGCGTCGAGTTGTTTCGGCTCGACGAGCCACTGTTCGCCGGGGTCCAGCTGCGTCAGGCCGCGGCGCAGCTTGGGGCCGGGCTTCTCGATGACGGGACCCATCACCGTCGAGATGTCTGTTCCGGCTCCCACCCGCAGCGATCGCACGGCGTCCACCAGCTGACTACGGAAACGCTCGGAGGTGTAGACGGACCCGACCAGGATTCCGAGCGAGGCCGCAGAGCACTTTTGGCCGGCGTGCCCGAACGCCGACTTGACCAGATCGGCGACGGCGAGGTCAAGGTCAGCGCTCGGCGTCACCACCAGGGCGTTCTTCCCGGATATCTCGGCCAGGAGGTTGAGGTCGGGACGCCAGCCGGCGAACGTACCCGCCGTGTCGATCGACCCGGTCAGCACTACGGTCTCGACATCCGGATGGGTGACAAGGTGCCTGCCAAGATCGGCATTCGCGACGTGAACCACCTGCAGGATATCGGTATCTGCGCCGGCCTCGCGCAGGCCTTGGCCGATGGCGTCGACCGCCACCTCGACGCTGCGTCGCGTAAGCCGTGCCGGCTTAATCACCACGGGTGAACCGGCCGCGAGCGCCGCCATGACGCCCCCGACGGGGATGGCGACGGGGAAGTTCCACGGCGGAATCACCGCGGTGACCTTCGATGGCGTGAAGGTCAACCCGGGCAGCCTCAGCGTCTCGGTCGCCGACTGTGCGTAGTACCGCGCGAAATCGATGGCCTCGGAGATCTCCGGGTCGGCCTCTGCCACCGTCTTGCCGCCCTCGTGGGCCATCACAGTCAGCAGGTCGCCACGGCGGGCCGCCAGGCGATCGGCGGCCGCGCGCAGGGCTTCGGCCCGTTCGGCGGCCGGTCGCCTCGCCCAGGCCGATCCAGCGGCCACAGCGCGGACGATGGCGTCATCGATCTGCGCCTGCGAAGTCGCCTCCGCGATGGACTGAGCCGGCGGTGTGGCGCTCAACGCGCCGAGCGCCCAGTCGCGGGCCGATTGCACAGCGCCGTCGACGTCTGGCTCGTTGGCGAAGCCCGAGGCGGGACGGGGGGCATGACGTCCAGCCCTGGGCTCCAGCGAGTACACCTGACGGTCTGCCACCGAGGCACGGAAAGCCACCTCAGCGTGAGCGAGCGGATCTGGCACCGGCGCGAAGGACTGATGGAGGTAATTCTGGGGCGCGGCGTTCTCCTCAAGCCGCCGCACGAGGTAGGAGATGGCCACGTCGAAATCATCGGCCGCGACCACAGGGGTATAGAACAGCACCGCTCCGGTGGTGGCGCGCACAGCGTCCGCTTGGGCCGGCGCCATTCCCTGGAGCATCTCGAAGTCGACCGCGTGCGCCACTCGCCGGCCCTGCGCGAGGAGGTGGGCAAAGGCTAGGTGGAACAGGTTGTGCCCGGCGACACCGATCCGCAGGTTGGTGAGCTTGGCCGGATCGAGCACCCAGTCGATGACGCGAACGTAGTTGGCGTCCACAGCCTCCTTGGATGGGTAGATCGACTGCTCCCACCCGTGAAGCTCGGATTCGACCTGCTCCATCGCCAGGTTCGCGCCCTTGACCAGCCTGCACTTGATCGGGGCGCCGCCCGCCGCGCCTCGTGCATCGGCGAATTCCACCAACCTCTCCATCGCCCCCAGCGCGTCAGGCAGGTAGGCCTGGATGACGATGCCGGCTTCCAATTCGAGAAATTCGGGCTCCATCAACGCGGCGGTGAAGGCGTCGATGGTCAGGTCCAGGTCTCGGTATTCCTCCATATCCATATTGATGAAGGTGCCCGATTCCTTGGCCGCTCTAAGAAGCGGTGTCAGGTGCTCGATCACCCGGCGGACCGAACCCTCCCGGTCCCATGTCACCAGCTGCGCGGCCAGAGAGGAGATCTTGATCGAGATGTAGTCGACATCGGGCCGCCGCACCAGGTCGATCGTGCGCTGCAGCCGGCTGGCTGCCTCGGCCTCTCCCAGCACCGCCTCCCCGAGGAGATTCAGGTTGAGCCGGTATCCCGCCGCCTTGGACCGAGCGATGTGCCGGGCCAGCGTCGGATCGGCCGCGTCCACGACAAGGTGCCCCACCATCTGGCGTAGGCGCCCGCGTGCCAGGGGCATCGCGATCGCGGGGATGGCCGGTGCGACTCGTCCTCCCACCGCCACGAGGAAACGGTCCATGGCGCCAACGAATCGTGGGATGTTTCCGCTGGTCGCGAGCTTGTACAGCTCTCGGGCTCCCACCTTGTCATCTTCGGGGCGGGCCACCCGGTCCACGAACGCCATCGTGAACTCCAGACCCGGGGCGTCCTGGACTAGCTTCGCCAGCATCGCCGTCGAGGCAAGTTCCTTGCGGGTCGCCGTGGTCGAGGTCGCTGTGGACCAGGCACGGGCGAGGTCCACCGCCTCGTCGACAACGTCATCGGCGGACAGCAAAGCGTGAGGTCGCACGTCAGTCATAAGCGAAGTGTCGCGCGAGGCGGACACGGCAGTCTTGTACGATCCGACCAGGATGGCGAGCAATAGTCACAACCCGGCTCTGGGCGGTCTCGATATGACGCCCGAGTTGCTCGACCTGTTCAACGACCTGCCAGGGGTCATGTTCTGCGTCAAAGACCAAGGCGGACGCTATGCGGCGGTCAATGAGGCGTTCGTGCGACGCTCGTCTGCGTCCACCCAGCACGAGGCCCTCGGCCGCACGGCACGCGAGTTGTTCGTCCCCGACCTGGCCGAACGTTACGAGGCACAGGACAGCGAGGTTCTCGCCACGGGCAAACCGCTGCGCGGAGAGCTGGAGATCATTCGGGCGACCGACGATGGCGAGCCCGGCTGGTATCTCACCACCAAACTGCCGCTCGTGCGGGACACCGGGGCGGGCAGGGTTGTGGTCGCGGTCCTGGCCATGTCTACGGACCTTCGCTCCTCGGGAACCGGCGATGGCGGGGTGGCGGGCCTGGCGCGGGTGGTCGAGTTGGTCCGTGAGCGGCTGGAAGCCACTCCCCCGATCGTCCCCACCAACGCCGAGTTGGCGGCGGCAGCGGGCACGTCGGTGTCTACGCTTGATCGACACATGCGCAAGGTCTTCTCACTGTCCCCGCGCGCCTACATTCTCAAGCAGCGCATGGACCGTGCCATGGTGCTTCTGGCGGAGACAGACCTTCCGATCGCCGAGATCGCCCATCGCGCGGGGTTCTACGATCAGCCAAACTTCACGCGCCAACTCGCCCGACTGATCGGTGAGACGCCGGCCGGCTTTCGCCGCCGCGCCCGAACGGCACGCAGGTAGCGCCACGTACTCTCCCCGCCAATCGGGGATGGCGCCACTGGTGGGTGCCATCCCCGATTGAGTCTCGCTTCTCAGCGGGCCGCTGGGACGGCGCCGGCGAGCGCACCGTCCCAGCGTGGCCCACTACGCGATCCGGGAGGTCTTGGCGGACGCCTTGACCAGGGTCCGATAGCCGGCCTTCTTCGCGGTCACCTTGACGGATATCCGCTTGCCCTTGTCCTTCGCCGTGAGGCGATATGTGACCTTCGTGGCCTTGGCAATCGCCTTGCCGTTGCGATACCACTGGTAGGACAGCTTCGGCTTCGGCGACCAGCCTCCCGTCTTGACCACAAGCTTGCGTCCAACCTTGGCGGTGCCACTGACGACCGGCTTCGCGGCGGACCGGAACGCCTTCTTGGCGATCGGTGCAGCCGGGGCAGGCGCGAGCGCGGATCCCGCCGCGGTCGCCGGTGGCGCGACACTGCCGCCGACCGGTTCAACCGCCGGGGGCACCGCCGATGGCGTCACGTCACCAGCGCTCGCGACAGACGCGAGGACCTCTATCGAGGAGGAATCCGGAGAGGATGCCGGACGCAGACGCGCGAGTGCGATCTGCGCGACCAGCGCCTGGCGGACTGCACTCACATCCGCCGCGGCCGCGTTCGGATCGGCGAATACCGCCTGCGCAGTGGTCAGCGCAACGGACAGACCCACCAGCGAGGCAGGCACATAGAGGTCAGCCTCGGCGATGATGGTCTCCGCCACGACGATGACGGAGCCCAGACCGGCCTTGGCGGCCCTCAACGTCAGGCCTCCCACCGCGTCGACGAGGGCCGTGAATGCCTCCTCGACATCGTCGATGGACACCTGCTCGTTCGCCACCACACCATCGGCGACGGCGATGGCGATATCCACACCTTCCCACGAGGCCGGCGTGTACCGGCTGGAGTCGAGTGCCACCACGAACCGCAGGAGGGCCACAAGCGGGGCTTTGTCCCCCTTCGGGTGAACGCTCGCCATCGCTCTGGTCAGCTGCAGGGCGACGACACAGATCTCCTCCTGAGTGATGTCAGGATCGGCGGCCTTGAGTTGGGCCTGAGCGACGGCGGCGATCAACGCGGGCATGTTCTGCGCGACGTAGCCGTCGGGGTTGGCGATGACGGCCTGAGCCGCCGCGATCAACTGGGTGAGTGGCGACATGTCGACCGCATCGACCAGCCCAGCGGTGGCCGTCTCCAATGCGGCAAGTACCGCCGTGATCGATTCTGCAGAGATTGGATCACTCAACGCCAGCAGTCCACGGGCGTCAGCGAGCGCGGCTGCGAGCACGGCGTACGAGTCGGGGGTGTAGCGCTCCACCGCGCCCTCGGGCAACGCATAGGTGCCGACGATGGCGCCAGCCGCCTCCCGTGTTCGGGTCGAGGCCAGCGTGTCGACCTGCACCGGTGCGCTCAGCGCCTCAGCATCCGGATATGAGTACGCCGTGAGTGTCACCGTGTAGGCACCGGGTGCCACCCCCGGCGCGATGGCGGCCCTGGCGTCGATGGCGCCGAAGTCGTCGGCCTGGACCACCGTGGTGGACACGGGAGCGGTGTCGATGGACACCGTCACGTCCTCGCCAGAAGCGAAGCCCGTCGCCGTGACCGGCACGAAGCCGGTCGCCACATTCGAGACCGTCTCACCGACACCGATGGTCCGTCCCGAGTGGGCGATGGCGAAGACGCGCACCGTGGCGGCGGTCGGGAAGGTCACCGCGGTGATCACTGAGCCGGCCGGCGCGGCATACGGGATCGTCCCGAACAGATAGGAGCCCTCGATGTTGTTCGCCGCACCGGAGTTGTATTCGCGCTCCAGCGGGTTGCGGTGGGCAAGCCACGCGACCTTGGTGTTGCCGTGGTTCGGTTCAAGGTGGCCGCCGGCCTCGGTGCCCTCGGCTGAAGGGCGGAGCCAGTGCCCGAACGACAGGTCAGCGGTCGCGGTGGTGGCCGCGGTGCCGTCCCACAAGTGGACGGTGGCGGTGCCCGTGGCGCCGTCGCCCCGGTAGACAGTCCGCCCATTGTGAGCGGCGCCGATGAAGGACAGGGCCGTGGTGGGGCTGTCCAGCGTGATGGTCTGGCCGTCGGGGGCGTACGCATCCGGATACCCGGCGGGCGCGGTGGGCCACTCGAACGTCAGCTCGATGTCGCCAGCCTCATAGGTGTGGACCGAACCTGGGGTGAAACCGATCTTTGCGAGCTCATCGCGTGAGTAGGTGTTGACCTCGGTAGCGCCCTCGTTGATACCGAAGCCCTGGGCGCCAGGCGAGCCGTACCCGTTGCCTCCGTCGAATGAGCCCTTGGTCGCCTGGCGAGTCGAGGTGCCGATGATGGTCTTGGCCGCCTCGAGTGAACCGGGCTTGGCCACGCGAATGATCAGGTCTTTCGCGTAGGTTGCTGTTCCCGCGCGAGCGGTGACAGTGGCCGAGTAGTAGCCGGAGGCGACGCCCGCATCCACGGCGAACGAGATGGGTGTGGTGCCGAAGCCGTGCTCGTCAATGCTCGCCGGAGCTACCTCATCCGCGACAATCCCCGGGTGGGAGGTGACGATGGTGGCGGTGAAGGTGGTGACGCTCGAATCGATGCGCTGGACATCCAGCGTTCCGCCCACGGTTCCGCCCGGTGCCACGCTCAAAGCGCCGGTCACAGGCCCGGCCTCAGGCGTCACATTGGCGACGATGCCGTTCCCGCCACGCCACGACGGCGGCAGGTCGGCGTCGGCGGTACCCCAGGCAGGGACTGTGTCGGTGACGATCTCATAGTCGATGGTGGCGCCGGCAGTCAGGTCCGAATACTCGATCCAGTTCTTGGTGGTCGGGCCGCCGTTCAGCCTCATTCCCGCGATGTACTTGTTCTCCGAATCCCAGGCCCTGGTGGGTGACTGGGCGCCTTCGGCGTTGATGGTCACGGTCCGGCCGTTGCCCAGCTCCACCACCGACCTGTCGAACATCGGCGCATTGAGCGCCAACACCCCGGTGCCCGGTGTCATCGGATACATGCCAAGGGCTGACCACACGAACCAGTTCGCCAAGGCGCCCAGGTCGTCGTTGCCAGGTTCGGCGTTGTTCGGGAGGTAGCCGAACAGGGTTTGGGTGGCCTTGTCCACGGCCTTGGAGGTCTTGTCCGGTGCTCCCAGGTAGTTGTAGGTCCACGGAACCTGGAAGTTCGGCTCGTTGTCGAGGTTCATCCCGGTGGCGCCATAGGAGGCACCGCCGCGGAAGTTGT
>JAISBQ010000061.1 GCA_031266115.1 Bifidobacteriaceae bacterium | reverse complement strand
CCTTGTCTCTCCCACGCACCGGCGGATGGGCCAAAGCTGCCCCGCTGCGGTTCCTCGACAATCTTCTGCCCGACAACGACCGGACGAGACGCCGAATGGCCTTCGATACGGGGGCGACTTCACCCAGTGTGTTCGACCTCCTCGCGCGGGTGGGCGCAGATGTGGCGGGAGGGTTGGTCCTGTCCGCCGAGCAGGTGCCGCCTGAGCCGGCGCCGGAGGGAGACCTGGTGCCGGCATCGGACGACGAGATCGCCTTCCGCATCCATGAACTGCGCCGGGACCCCGACCGGTGGATCGACCCGCAAGCCCGCCGAGGCAGGTACTCGCTCGCCGGTGCACAGGCCAAGTTTGCGCTGGCGCGCCTTGACTCGGACTGGTACTGGTCCAGCGCTGGCCTCCCATCGACTCACATCTTCAAACCCGCGCCGGACGATCTGCGCGAAGCCGAGATTCTCGAAGCGGCGACTCTCCGGTTGGCGCGTGCCATTGGCGTCACTGCTTCTCGGGGTGGCACGATCGAGGTTCTCGGCCAATCGTCGTACATCGTCGAAAGGTTCGACAGGGACACGGCGACGTTCCCCTTCGCTCGAATTCATACCGAAGACTTCGCGCAGGCGATGGGCCTGCCGCGCAGCAGGAAGTACGGCGTCACGGCGGTCCAGGCCATCGGTCTGTTGCGACGCTTCGACCCGACCGATTCGACCGCCTACGC
Organism: Bifidobacteriaceae bacterium; assembly: GCA_031266115.1. Lineage (GTDB taxonomy): Bacteria > Actinomycetota > Actinomycetes > Actinomycetales > WQXJ01 > JAIRRT01. The sequence goes on along the minus strand of JAISBQ010000061.1, from coordinate 7,554 downwards.
CTTCATCCGGCAGTTGGCGTTCAACGTTGCCATCGGTAACGCCGACGCCCATGCCAAGAACTACTCCCTGTTCATCCGCCCACACGGAATCTGGCTCACCCCGCTCTACGACGCGATCCCCACCGCGTATTGGCCCTGGCTCGACAGCAAACTCGCCATGGCGATAGGCGGCGGCCAACGGTCCCCAGAAATCGGCCCTCCGCATTGGCGCAAACTGGCTCGCCGCACGGGCCTGGACCCGGACCGAGTGACCATCATCGCAACAACCACCGCTGACCGGGTCCTTGCACTGTCGCCCGAAATCTATGCCGGGGCCCCCGCCAAAGTCCGCGAGCAGCTCTTGAGCACCCTCGCCCACGCCAACACCACCATGACCAAACCCCGCCGTGCGCTGAAACCGGACCGGGATCACTGACCACACCTCGACGTCCGCGACCCCACTCGGAGAGGGCTCTGTCTGCTGCTGGTATAGATTTGCCGGATGGCGCGAGCACGCTGCGGGGCGTGGTGGGGTGTCCTGACCGGTCTGACGTTCGTGAGCCTCGCCGGCTGCACCGAGATGGACGATGACGTCGCCACCCTCGCTACTCAGGTGGTGTCTCCCGACCCCGCCGAGGACAGCGCCGGCGCCTCCGCCGATTCGGCGGCATTGAGCGCCGTACCGGCCGCCACGCAACACGAACGCACGGAGGCGTTGGTCCAGTGCTTACTCGACAAGTCGATTGGAGCCCGTGTGGACGACTTGCCGGATGGGCAGGCCGTGTTCGATTTCGGCGGGTCCGCGGGGCCCGTGGCGTTGGTTGCGGAGGATGGGTCGGGTATGGTGACCGATGATCCCGAGGCTCAGGAGTTGTGGGAAGCCGCCGATAGCGAGGGGCGTCCTTTGCTGTGGATTGGCGGAGCTGATCGAACTGACGAATACCTGGCCTGTGTCGAGGAATCTGGCTATACGCCTCCAGTCATGTTTCCCGATCCCGCGGAGGAAGATGCCGTCAAGCAGCTTCAAGTCGATTTGACTAACGACTGGATCGCGTGCGCTCGCGAGAATGGGTTACCGAATCTCGCTGATGTGCCTCCGGCTGTCGTAGATGGCGGCACGACCAATGCGCCATCAGCGATGCTGTCCTTGGATACCAGCGAAGACACTGTACGGGAGGTGTTGGAGGCGTGCCCGCCGCTCGACGAGAAGCGGTTCAGGGACTTGGCGGATGGCCGAGAGACCGGTCCCGCCAATGGCGTGGTCGGGGCGACTATTTCGTTCGAAGGCACCACCCCCGGTGCCGTCGACAGCCCGTCGGACGATGAATGGGAACGCATAGGTCAGCTCTCTTCCATCATCAATGAGTTCATGCAGCGTCAGTATCAAGGGATCCTCGATACACTCGCCGCCGAAGGAATCACTTACCAAGGTCCCGAGATTCAATGGGGTCCGTCATAGTTCGTGCGCTCTGCTTTGCCCTTTGGTGCTCCCAGGAGAGCGGGCCGGACATCGCCGTTCGTGGTGATGACTCGCGCCCTAAGCCGCCCACCGGCGGCGAACGGCTTCTCCGGTCACGCCGAGGACGAGGCCGATCTTGTGCCAGGACATGTGCTTGTCCCTGGCCGCGCGCACGGCGTCTCGCATCGCCTGGTCGGCGAGCGTCGTGTAATAGGTCCGCGCCGCCATCGCGCGCTGCAGGATGATCCGAGGAGGTAGGTCCTCCTCGCCGGTCATGTACAGCGTGGCCCGGTCCGGATCGAAGTCCTCGAAGCGGTGCGCCAATTCTTGGTCTGTCATGGTCGATGCAGTCATCGTGGCTTCCTCAAGCGGTCAAGATACTTGCCTCGGGCTGGCATGGCATGCGGCACGATAGTCACGTCGTCCCGCTCGCACGTCCCCACCTCCAGGAGAGCACCCGAGCGAGCCGGGCCGATGTACATGACCATCCCGTCGTCTTGGTCGAAGACCGCGATGGCGAGCATGACCGCGTGGAACATGTCCGCATCGGCCACGCCGTGGTCCCGCGCGGTTGGCAGGACCGCCATTGCGCTCGACATATCGCTAGTCTAGGTTGGCGACGTGGAGTTCGCAACGTCGCATTCGCGTCGTTCCCCTCACGTTGCCCTTCGCTGATGGTGTGCGCGAACCCAGTCGGTCCGTCAGCCTTCGCAGGTATTTCCATTGCACCCACCAAAGTCAGCGACCAGCTCCTCGAGTCGAACCAGGACCACTGAGCCTCATCCTCAGGTCCGTGACTCCCCCAAGAAGAGCCAAGGGCCACCAGGTGGGCAGACCATGCACACGGGGCCTGCTCGGGGGTGGGGCCGTACGCCGACCTCGCCTGCGACATGCGTGTCGATGCTTGGTGAAAACTGACCCCTGTGTGCCGTCGCAATTTTGACCCCTCTGCCTGTCACGGTAGGGAGATGATTGATTTGGAGAAGTGGGCGGAGATCCGCCGTTTGCATCGCTCGGAGGGGCTGGGGATCAAGACGATCGCTCGGCGTGGGGGAGTGGCGCGTAATACTGTCAGGGCGGCGTTGGCTTCGGACCGGCCACCGAGGTAGGAAAGGATCCCGGCCGGGTCGATCGCGGACGCGGTAGAGACCGAGATCGCGGCCGAACTGGGTAAAGATCCGTTGACGCCGGCGGCGGAGATCGGCCGGCGGATTGGTTGGGTCCGGTCGGAGTCGGTGTTGCGGGGGCAAGGTCGCGAAGATGCGGCCGTTGTTCGTCCCACCGGACCCGACGGATCGGACGGTCTACGAGCCGGGCGATATCGCCCAGTGTGATCTGTGGTTCGGCGAACGAGCCGGTCGCCCTCGCGCCGCGGGTGGCAGCGGTCCCGCCGGTGTTGACGATGGTCTCGGCGTGGTCGGGCTACATGATGGGGTTGATGATCCCGTCGCGTACGACCGGGGACTTGCTGGCCGGGATGTGGCAGTTGGTGTCCACCGTGTTGGGTGCGGCGGGTCGCAAGCTGGTCTGGGATCACGAGAGTGGGATCGGACAGAAACGTTTGACGTGCGAGACTGCCGCGTTCGCTGGAACGCCTGGTTGCCGGATTGTGCAGGTCAAGGTCCGTTCCCCAGAGCATAAGGGAGTGGTCGAGCGTTGCCATGATTTCTTGGAGAAGTCGTTCGAGCCGGGCCGGTCGTTCACGTCCCCGACAGACTTCAACACCCAGTTGACCGGGTGGCTGGTTGGCGCGAACCGGCGGGTACTGCGTCGGGTGGGCACCAGGCCCGAGGAGTTGATCCAGGCCGACACCGCAGCGATGTGCCGGTTGCCGCCTTTGGCCCCGGTCACGGGTTTCACCGCGCGGATACGTCTTGGCCGTGACTATTACGTGCGAGTGTTGGGCAACGACTATTCGGTGGACCCGTCCTTCATTGGCCGGATGGTTGACGTGCACGGCGGCCTGGACCAGGTGGTGGTCACCTGTGAGGGACAGGTCGCTGCCCGGCACGCTCGTTCGTGGACCACCAGGGGCACGGTCACCGACCCGGCCCACCGGGCCAGGGCCGCCGAGCTTCGTCAGGCGCACGACCAGGCCCGTGTTGAGCGTGCCCGCGTCATCCCGCCCGGCGCTCACCTGGTTGCGGTCCCCGACCTGGGTGGCTATGACCAGATGTTCGGTGTCCCGAACCTGGACACACCGTCTCGTCCAACGTTGGCGGTGGTCACGTGAGTGCCCGCGACCAGGTGGCCGGCGAAATCATCCACGCCACACGGGAGCTGAAACTCCCCACCGTGCGGGAAGTGTTCGCTTCCCTCGCCGATCAGGCCCGCGCTGAAGCATGGAGCCACGAAGAATATTTGGCCGGGGTCCTGGCCCGTCAGATCGCGTCCAGGACCACCAACGCCGTCAACACGCGCATGACCCAGGCCCGGTTCCCCGCGACCAAGACTCTCGCCGAGTTCGACTTCACGATGATCGCCTCCCAGGCCCGTGACCTGGTCGCTCACCTGGCCACCTCCACATTCGTTCCCAAAGCTGACAACGTGATCCTCCTGGGACCACCCGGCGTCGGCAAAACCCACCTCGCCATCGCGTTGGGCCGCGAAGCCTGCCAACACGGCTGGCGGGTCGCGTTCGACTCGGCCAACGGATGGGTCACCCGCCTGGCCAGCGCCCACCAGACCGGACGTCTCGATGGTGAACTGCGTCGCTTGGACCGCTACCGGCTCTTGATCTGCGACGAACTGGGCTACCTGCCCCTAGACGCCCAGGCCGCGTCCTTGTTCTTCCAACTCGTCGCCCACCGGTACGAACGTGCCTCGATCCTGATCACCTCGAACCTGTCCTTCGCCCGCTGGGGCGAAACCCTCGGCGATGAAGTCATTGCCGCGGCCACCATCGACAGGCTCGTCCACCACGCCCAGGTCATCACGATAGACGGCGACTCCTACCGCACCCGACACCACCGCACCACTCCCACCCCAAAGAAGGAACCCCACCAGTGAACATCGACACCCCGTGGCACCAGCAAAACTCTTCCCGCGCCCGCCACACCCGAGGCCTCCTCCACGAAGCCACCAGGACCCTGGACCAACCCGACCCCGCCGACCATCCCGGCCTGCTCGGGCACATCCAGCTACTCGCCGTCCTCGCGGCCACCGCCTACGACCAGATCGCCGAAACCATCGACGAAATCCCCGTCGACCAACGGGACTGGGACCAGATCGCCGCCGCCATGGGCACCACCAAACCCCAAGCCTGGCACCAATGGCGCACCCACCGTCAAGACCCCGCAACACACATCATCTGACCAGCACAAACACCACCACAACCCACCACGGGCCACACCACAACCACCACCAGGAAGGGTCAAAATTCACACAGCAAAAAGGGGTCAAAATTCACCCGGCGTTGACAAGGCGTTCGGCGCCGCGGAGGAATGTGGTTCGGCGCTGACGGATACCGTGGCGCGTGCGAGGACGTGGACTTCGTCGACATGAGTAGCTCATGGGAATCCGGAGCCTGGCAGTGGCCGACCAGCCCGCGAGCTGTGCTTCCACTCGCTGGCGCCCCAGCCCCCTGCCGATGCCCCGGGCAATCCAATGCATGCGTTGCCCAAGGCGTCCAAGGACCGAGCGGGTTAGGCAAATCTGGAGGGAGCGGCTTCAATCGCGAAGACCCACGTCGCGCATATGCCGCGGCCAAGGGGTCAGTCACGATCCGGAGGTCGCGCGCCGTGCGGACTCGTGGTACACCCTGGACGCGGGCCGTCTGGTGGTCGCGAGTGGTGTTGCGTCTGGATGAGGCAGGCCGTTATCGGGGGTGGCGCAGGCGTAGGCCTGATGGGGTGAGGGTGAAGCCCGCGTTGAGGAGGGCTTCGGCGAGAGGGTGGAGGGCGGCATGGGCGGTGAGGGTGTCGATGCCGTCGACGCGGGTGACTTTGAGGGAATCCAGGTGGCCGGTGGTGACACCGGAGGCGAGGGTGCATGCGGCGCGGGCGAGGTGGGTGTGGTCGCCGAAGGACAGGGCGGTGTGTCCGCCGCGTTCGAGGTAGAGCACGAGGTCGCCGCCTACGAGGACCACGAGTGCCCCGGGAGTGCGTCCTGGCCGGTGGGACGCGGCGTGCGGGGGCCAGGGGAGTGCCGCGCCGTAGGGGTTGGCGGGATCGGCGGCTGCGAGGAGGACGGCATCGGCGGCATCGCTGCAGGAGCGCAGCATGTCCGGGCATTGGGGTAACGCGAACTGGGATCCGCCGAGGCGTTCGATGTAGTAGCCGCGGCGTACGGCGCCGGAGTCCTCCAGTGTGGCCAGGATGGGATAGACCGAGGCGAACGATGTTTCGGTGGCGGTGTTGCCGCGGGTGAGGATTCCGTGGCGTTCCATGAGGGCGCCTACCTGGGCAGCTAGTAGCTGTTCGGGATGCACGTCGAGCCCTTGGGCGGCGGGTATCGGTGAGGCGAACCAGCGTCCAGCGGTGCGGGGATCGGACGCGACAGGACGGCTAGGCCGGCTGTTCTTGCCGGGGTTGGATCGTATGGAGCCCAGCGAGGCGGCCGGTCCCCTGGTGACTGCGCCGCTGTGCTGCCAGGTGGCGGCGGCCAGGACGCGGCGGCCCATGAGTGGGCGCCCTACGCGCTTGCGGGTGGTGCGGTGGGCCGTCTTGCCGCCCGACAGAGTTGCCCGCACCGGTGCGAACGAGTCCGCTGTGATCCAGCCGCCCCAGGCGAGGCGCCACAGGGCATCACGGAACTCGTCTGGACCAACGGGGTCCACATCGCGGGCGAGAAGGCGTTCACGCAGGTCAGGAGCGAGGAATCCTCCGCCGTCACGGAGAATGTCCAGGATCGCAGCGTCCAGCGGCTTATCAACGGGTGCGGTCTCGGCCAGCAGGGCGTCATCCGTGCTGGCGGCGATGAGACGGATCGAGCCGTCGACCGCACGGGTGCCACCGGCACGCCCCGCGCCCACCCAGGTGATCTCGCCGGCCGTGATCAACTCGTTGAGCATCGCCGGGGTATAGTCGCTGACGCGGGCCGGCAGGATGAGACTCTCGATGGCGCTGGCGGGGACCGCGGCACCGGCCAACTGGGATACGGCTTGGAGCACGCCATCGGTGCCGCGCAACGCGCCGAATTGGTGCCAGCGTGGTGCGAACGATCCCATCACTCGCTGTTCCACGGGTTCGACCTGGCGGCGCAGCGCGGCCAGTGAGCGCCGGCGCAGCCGGGTCAGGACCTCCGGGTCGCAATAGTCCATCTCCCCGGTGCCGCCGGCCTCGGGAGGACGAATATGTCCCGAGGTCAGGCGCCCAGTGGCGACCATTCCATCCAGGTCGCGTTGAGCGACAGCGATCCCCAGCCCGAAGGTCCGTGCGACGAGCCCCGCGGTGAACGGTCCATGGGCGCGGGCGAAACGGCGGATCAGCGCGCCCAACGGATCAGGTGTCGCGTCGAGGAACTGGGTGGGGATCCCTGTCGGTAACGGGATCCCGAGTCCGTCGCGCAGCATGCCGGCGTCCTCGATCACTGCCCATTGCTCGACCCCACCGATCCGGACCCCGATCGCTCGCCGTGCCGCAACCAACGCCTCGGCCCACCCGAGCACCGGAGAGGAGGGACCGCCGTGGTCGTGACCGCCATCGGTGGCGGCCGGGGCGTCAGTTGCGTTGGTCCACGGCAAGGCGAGCAACTGGTTACCAGATTGCGGACCAAGAGCCCGCAACAGGTCAGCAAGGTCCTCCGGGCCGCGCACCGGCCGGCCAGGCGTCAGGCGGGCGAGCTCCCCGTCCACGGCCAACACCACGTCCGGATCCAGCAGTTCCGCCAACTCATTACCACCAGCCCCACCAAGAAGCTCGGCCAACATCGCTGGATCAAGACTCAGAGCCGCAGCACGACGCTCAGCCAAGGGAGCGTCGCCGTCGTAGAGGAACTGGGCGGTGTAGCCGAACGCTAGGGCGGAAGCGAACGGCGAAGGGGCGGGTGTGGTGATCTCGACCACGCGGACTCGGCGTTCGGCCACCGCGCGCATCAGGCTGGTCAGGGCCGGGACGTCGTAGTCGTCTTGGAGGCATTCGCGGACCGCCTCGTGAATGATCGGGAAATCGTCATAC
>JAISBQ010000369.1 GCA_031266115.1 Bifidobacteriaceae bacterium | reverse complement strand
ACCATCGCGAGAGCCGAGGAGATCCGGCGGGTATTCGCCCTGAAATCCGCACACATCACCGGAATCGAAGGCTCCTGAGGCTTCGGGTAGCATCTCACCGGCCCGCGACGGCCGCGACAGGAGGAGCATGCTCGGCATCGGCTTCGTGATCCGCCATTACGACTGGGGGTCGCGCGATGCCTTGCCGGCCTTGTTGGGACGCGAGCCGGACGGCTTGCCGTGGGCCGAGGCGTGGTTGGGCGACCATCCCCTCGGTCCAGCGCCCATCGTCGAACCCGATGCGGCGGGATTCCACCTGGACCGGCTGATCCGCCGCGATCCGGCCACCACGCTCGGGCCCGACCACGAACGGTGGGGGGACCGCCTGCCCTACCTCCTGAAGCTGCTCGCCGTCGAGCAGCCGCTGTCGCTCCAGGTTCACCCCGGCAGTGACCGTGCCCGCGAGGGGTTTGCCCGTGAATCGGCCGCGGGGATGCCCATCGACGCACACGGACGTAGTTACAAGGATTCCTCGCACAAGCCGGAGATGGTTCTCGCGTTGACGAGCTTCGATGCGTTGGTCGGCTTCCGGCCGCTCACCGAGGTGCGTTCCGCGTTGGCACCCCTGGATTCCTTACTCGCCCGTGACGTTGTGTCGCTGATGGATGGCCCGAACCCCGTGCGCCAGGTGTTGGCGGTCCTGTTGGGCGGCGACGTCGCGCCGGGGGCGGTGTCCGAGCTGGTCGAGGCGTGTGCCCGCTGTCGCGAAACCGGTGAGGGCGACCTGGCCGCCTATTCGACCGTGACCGGATTGGCCGCGCACTATCCGGGAGACCCGGGCCTTGCGGTCAGCCTGTTCATGCGGCGGGTGACGATGGCGCCGGGCGAGGCACTGTTCGTGCCCACGGGCACGCTTCACTCCTACCTTCGCGGCGTCGTGGTGGAGGTCCAGGCCGCCTCGGACAACGTGCTGCGGGCAGGCCTGACGCCCAAGCATCTCGACATTCCCGAGCTGTTGGCCTGTGTGGATACCGGCCACGGTGCGCCGTGCCACCCGCGCGAATCCAGAACCGGCGAGGTTCGCCGGTTCGATCCGCCGGTCTCCGATTTCCGGCTGGCCGAGGTTCGCCTCGCCGGGCCGGTGGAGGTCGATTGGCGTGGCCCCAGGATCGTGGTGGCGTTGGAGGGGAGTGTGATCGCCGCGACAGGCGCGCACACTCGACGCATCAGCGCTGGTCAAGCTGCTTTTGTGTTGGGCAGCGACGGTCCGCTGCGCCTCCATGGAACGGGGAGGGTTGTCGTGGCTGCACCCGGCCAGAGAGATCTCCCACAGTCCCCAGCTTGACGCGGGTGTATCACAACCGTGTAATTTTGCTGTGGAGCGTTTTGACGTCCTCGTGAGGGGGCGGCACCCGGAGGCATGGTTGAGGAGTAAATCCCGTGTGGAATCTATTCGGAACTGAGGGCATCACCCTCACTGCCGATGACGCGACGATCGGCGGGCTTTCGTCGTTGCTCGGCACGCAGGGTGATTCTGGCCCACTGGGATGGCAGGAGCGCGCCCTGTGCGCTCAGACGGATCCTGAGGCGTTCTTCCCCGAGAAGGGCGGCTCTACGCGCGAGGCGAAACGGATCTGCGATTCGTGCGAAGTGCGAGCACAGTGCCTGGAATACGCGCTGGCCAACGACGAACGGTTCGGCATCTGGGGCGGCTACTCGGAGCGCGAACGGCGTCGGCTGAAGCAACGGCGCGCGTTGGGCCAGTGACCCAGGGCGGCACGGGGCCCCTGCGGCCCCGCAACCCCATCACCGCCGTCGTCGTCACGCGTGGCCGGTCCGCCTACCTACCCAAGGCGTTGGTTGCCCTGGCCGACCAGACGCGCCCGGTGGACCGGGTGGTGTTGGTCGACGCCGGTCAGGTCGCGGACTTGGCCGTTCGCGAGATGGCGCTGCGCTGCGGCATCCCCGATTCGCTGCTGACCTGCGTTCACGCGCCGGGCGCACGCAACTTCGGCCGGGCGGTGGCCGCGGGACTGGCCGAATGCCACCTGGGTCCCGAAGAACTGGTGTTCCTGCTGCACGACGACGCCTATCCGGCTCCCGACTGTTTGGAGACTCTCGCACGGGCCATCGAATTCGCTCCATCGGTGTCGATCGCGGGCCCCAAACAGCGCCGCGAGGACATGCCGGATGCGCTCGGAGAGGTCGGGGTGACCACGTCGCGTTTCGGCCGGCGCATGACGGGCGCCGAGGACGGCGAGTTGGACCAGGGCCAGTACGACCACCGCGAGGACATGCTCGGGGTGGGAAGCGCGGGCATGCTCGTCCGCGCCGAGGCCTGGACCAAGCTGGGCGGCTTCGATCCGGCACTCGGACCGTTCCGCGACGGACTGGACCTGTCCCGGCGTGCGCGATTGGCGGGATATCGGGTGATCGTGGTCCCCGCGGCGGTGCTGCACCACGAGCAGGCCTCGTTCCGGGGATTGCGAGGCCGGGCCGCCGTCCCCGACGTGCGCCGCTCGTTCCGCGCCAGGCGCCAGGCGTTCGTGTACACCCAGATAGTCCACACCCCTTTGCCCCTGGTTCCGTTCGTCGTGGCGGCTGCCCTCGTGTCCGGCATCGGCCGGGCGATGTGGCGGTTGTTGACCAAGGAACTCGGCCTGGTTCCCGCCGAGCTTCTCGCTCCGCTTGGCGTCCTTGCCCGACCCGAGCGCCTCGTGGCCGCCCGGAGCAACGCCCGACGGACCTCGACGCTGCCGCGTGGAGCCTTGCGGCCGCTGAGCACCACCTTCCGCGACGTGCGAGCCATGCACCGCGACCGGCGCCTTGCTCGTGCCGAGGCGGTGCGGCTCTCAGAAGCACCGAGCGAGGTCGAACTCGCCGAGCGGGCCGCCCTAGCCTCCCGGCGCCGGCGCGTTCTGGCAGTCCTGGCCACCGTGGCGGGGATAGCCGTGGCAGCCACGTTGGCGAGCCTGGTGGGCGATGGCCAGGTGGCCGGCGGCGCGCTTGCGCCCTACGATGTCGCGCCCGCCCAGGCCTGGTCCCGCGCCGTGGCTGCGTGGTTGCCCGTGGGCCTCGGCGCTCCGGGCCCAGCTGATCCGATGGCCCTGATTCTCGCCACCGCCGCGACACTGAGCGCCGGTCACGGCACGGTGGCGCTGATCCTTGCGGCGCCGGTGGCCGCCTTGCTCGGCGCGTGGTTTGCCGCGGGAGCGGCGACCCGGTCCACCATGGTCAGAGCATGGGCGGCCTTCGTGTGGTTTGCCGCCCCAAGCCTGTGGCTCTCCCTCGCCGACGGCCGTCTCGGAGCCGCGGTCACCCACGCGCTCCTGCCATGGGGTCTGCTCGGGCTCGCCCGTGCCGCCGGAGTCGACCGCCGCGACACGATCCGGCGGGTGGCCCCGGACTTGTCGCGTCCCGACCTCGAGCCCACCGAGTCCTCCCATCCCTCCGCCCAGCGGTCCGTCGCCGCGGCGGCGGGCGCCGGGCTGGCCCTGGCGGGGGCGGCCGCCGGCACACCGCTGTTGGCACCGATCGTGGTTGTCGGTGTGCTCGTCGCCTGTGTCACCACCGGATTCGGGTGGCGCGTGCTGGTGGCGCTGATCCCGCCGTTCGCCCTGTTCGCGCGCCTGGCGGCCGCCGCGATCACCGAAGGGTCGTGGCGAGTGATGCTCGCCGATCCGGGTCTGCCGACTCCGTCCGCGCCCACGCGGCTGTGGCAGGCCCTGCTGGGGTGGCCGGGGCTTCCATCGGTGCCGGCACGCCTGCCGGTGATCGCAGGAGTTGTGCTCACCTTGTCCGCGTTGGTCGTCTTGGCCGCCCTCGCGGCGCTGGGACGGCGCGGGCCGCGTTCGCGCGCGGTCCGGGTCGGGTGGGTGGTGGCGCTCATGGGGTTGTGTGCGGTGGCGGTCGCGGGCCGGATCGACGTGGCGTTGGCCGGCCAAGAGATCGTCCGGCCATGGAGCGGGGGAGCGGTCTCGGTGGTGCTCGCTGGTCTGCTTCTTGCGGCGACATGTGGCGCCGACAACACCGGGGCGTGGATCGGGTTGGTGGGGGGCGCGAGAAGGGCGGAGGCGGCCGTGCTCGCCGCCGTGATGTTCGCCGGTCCTGGGCTCCAACTCGCGGACACGGTGTGGCAGTGGCGTGCGGGGCGGGACGTGAAGGTGACGCGAACCGAGATTCGCGAGATCCCGGTCATCGCGGCCATGGCGGCGGCGTCCCCGGATCGCACCTCCACGGTGGTCATGTGGCGTCAGGACGATGTCCTGTCGTGGCGGGTGGTGCGCGGGTCGGGTATGCGCGCCGACGATTCGGCCGGCGTGATCGCTACCGGTCGACTGACTGGCCCCCTGATCTCGGCCGTAGCCGCGGACCTTGGCGCCGGCACCTCGGCGGTCTCGCACCTCGTGGCCAAGGTTGCTGCCGGAAGCGCCGAGGGCATCGCCGCCCAGTTTGCTCAGGCGGGCGTCGGCTTCCTGGTTGTCCCGCCCGACAACAAGCCCCTCGCCGCGGCCCTTGATACCACCGAGGGCCTGACGCGCGCGGCCGAGACTGAATCGGGTGTCTGCTGGCGGGTGGGCAGCGCCACCGATGCGGCAAGGCCGAGTTGGCTGAGGCTGATCGAACCGGACGGATCGCAATCGGCCCTTGCCGCCGATGGCGCCGTGATCGCCTCTGGCGGTTCGGGGCGTCAGCTTGCCCTCGCCGAGGTCGCCGATCCGGGCTGGCGGGCCACCCAAGGCGGTATCGCGCTCGAGCCGACCACCGTCGGGTGGCAACAGGCTTTCCATGTCCTGCCCCAGGCGGGGCCGATCCATGTCGAGTACCGGGACGATCCGCTGGTCGCCGTCCAGTGCGTCGTGTTGGCCGTCATGGCCGTGGTCGCCCTGCCCCTGCGCCGGCGCCGCGCCGAGGAGGCCGATAGCTGATGACCTCGACCCTACGTACGATCGCGTCCGCCGGGATGGCGGCTGGTCTCATCGCGGCCACGGCACTGGCCCTGTGGACGGACGGGACGGCATCGTCCACCCCGGCTGGTACCGTCCAGGCGCCACGCATCACCGTGGAGGCGGGGGCATCGCGGGTGGTGTGTCCCGCCGATCTGAAGCTGCCAGGCAGCGAAGACGGCGAGGGCGTCAGCTATGACCCCCAGTTTGATCCCGCCCCCACGGCGGTCACCTCACAACTCACTGCAGTGGTGGAGGGCGCCTACGGCGGGGACGTGGCACCGCTGGGGGCCGATCAGGCGACGGAGTTGCCGGGACCGGTGTCGGTATGGACGGGGCAGGCGGGAACCGATCCCGTGGTGGCCAATGCTCGGGCCGTCACCGGGTTTTCCCCGCTGACCGGCGGCGGCGTGCTCATCGAATCGGTGGGTGGCGACTTGGGCGGGCTTGCCGGTGCGAGCTGTCTGGCGCCGCGCTCAGAGTCGTACATCGTGGGCGGGAGCACCCAGGTCGGGTCGGCGACGCGCCTCGTGATGGTCAATCCGGGCGCCACACCGGCGACGGTCGACCTCACCTTGTGGGGCCCCTCGGGCCGCGTGGATGCCGTGGGCGGGACCGGGTTGATCCTGCCGCCCCGCGCACAGCGCGTCGCACTGCTGGAGGGGATGATCGGCGGGGCCGGTCGCCTCGCGGTCAAGGTCAGCGCCTCGGGCGGCGAGATTGCGGCCTACCTGCAGCATTCGCGGCTGGACGGGTTGACGCCGGCGGGCGTGGATTTCGCCGTTCCTGGAGCGCCACCGGACACCTCGGCGGTGGTGCCGGGGATCGTCGCACTGCCGACCACCGTGGAATCGACCGATCCCACGGTGGTCCGGTTGCTGGTCACCGGGCGCGAGGATGCCGTGGCATCGATCGCGATCCATGGCCCGGACGGCCAGGTCGAGGTGCCCGGGACCGTCGATATCCCGCTGGTGGCCGGCGAGGTGATGGATGTGCCGTTGCTCGGCCTGGCGGAGGGCACGTATACGGCGACCGTGACCTCGAGCCGACCGATCGTGGCGGCCGCGATGTCCACCCGGTTCGGGGCAGCGCCGGGCTCGCCTCGCGAGATCGCGTGGTCCGCGTCCGGTGCGGCCCCTGCTCAAGGCTTCCTCGCCGTGTTCGGCCAGACCGTCTCGCTGACGGTGGGTGGCGCGGGGGATGCGAGCCTCCGTCTTCAGGCGGTGACCCCACAGGGTGAGTTCGGTCCGGAGACTCAGGTGGTTGTCCCGGCGGGC
>JAISBQ010000335.1 GCA_031266115.1 Bifidobacteriaceae bacterium | reverse complement strand
CTCGCGGCTACGCTGACGGTTTCGTAGAACAGGCGAGGTGTTTCGACAAGACAGAATCTGCGACGTCCAACTGATCGCGGAGGGCGGAGGACTGGGCTGAGCTGGATCTCCGCGAGTTGCCGCAGATCCGCTGCCGTACGGGAGCGTGGCACCTGCAAGCCCGCAGACAAGTGGTGAGTTCACAGCGTGACGGCACGGCGTGCGTTATGCTCTATGCTATGCGGACAACGTTGACCCTCGACGATGACGTGTTCTACGCGCTCAAGCAGCGCGCCAGGGCGGGACGGAAACCGCTCGGAGCGGTGGCCTCGGAGCTAGTGCGGGCCGCCCTGACGGCGGTTCCGGAGAACCGGGAACTGATCGGCGCCAATGATCCTCTCGCGGTCCGCGGCTTTAGGCCCTTGCCCAAGCGCGGAGGCGTGGTGACAAACGAGTTGATCAACCGCCTGAGAGAAGAAGCTGGCGAATGAGCAGCGCGCTCCTGGATGTCAACGTCCTCCTGGCCCTGGGGGACCAAGATCACCTCCAACACGCGCTGGCGGCCAGATGGTTCACAGCCAACGCCGACCAGGGCTGGGCTACCTGCCCGGTCACGGAGAACGGATTCATCAGGATCATCTCGCAGCCTGCTTACCCGAATCCGATCACCATCGCCGACGCGGCCCGCCGGTTGGCGAGCGCCGTGAACGACCCGGCGCACGAGTTCTGGGCTTGCGACCATTCTTTCGTGGAGCGCGGGCGGATTCGCGCGTCCCGGATCCTGGGGCCGAGTCAGGTGACGGACATCTACCTGCTCTCGATGGCTGTGGCCCACAGCGGGTGTTTCGTGACTCTTGACCGAAGGGTCGACATTCAGGCGGTGCCGGGCGCGGGAGCGGCCTCGCTCGTAGTGCTTGGAGACGGGAACAGTACGTAGCCGGTTGGCGAGGTCAGGCCGACGGCCGGTGGGAGGAGGCGTTGCACTTCAGGACACGGGGGTTCGGAACCCCGGGTCCGGAAGTGGGAGGATGTACGCCCGTGAGCACCCAAAATTCACAGGCCCAGCCTTCCGATCCCCCCCGGACCCCCCAGGTTCCCGACCGGCCCGCACTTGAGGGCCTTGAGAGCAAATGGGATGCGCGTTGGGAGGAGACCGGCACCTACCGCTTCGACACTGCCGCCACCCGCGACCAGATCTATTCGATCGACACACCGCCACCCACCGTGTCTGGGTCGTTGCACGTGGGGCACGTCTTTTCCTACACCCACACCGACATCGTCGCCCGCTATCAGCGGATGAATGGACGGGCCGTGTTCTACCCGATGGGCTGGGACGACAACGGACTGCCCACCGAACGGCGAGTCCAGAACTACTACGGCGTGCGTTGCGATCCGTCGCTCCCTTACAGCCCAGACTTGCGCCCCCCGCACGATGGCGACGCCAAGTCGGTCAAAGCGGCGGACCAGGTGCCAGTCTCGCGACAAAACTTTGTCGAACTGTGCGAACGGCTGTCCGGCGAGGACGAAAAGCAGTTCGAAGCCCTGTGGCGCCATCTCGGGTTGTCGGTGGACTGGACTCAGACCTACCAGACCATCGACCGGAATTCGCGGGCCACGTCGCAATTGGCCTTTCTTCGCAATCTCGCCCGCGGTGAGGCGTATCAAGCTGAGGCACCAACGCTCTGGGACGTCACCTTCCGCACAGCGGTGGCCCAGGCAGAATTGGAAGACAGGGTCACCCCGGGCGCCTATCATCGGGTCGGCTTCCATTCACTTGCCACCGGCCAGCCCGTCTACATCGAGACCACCCGCCCCGAACTGCTGCCGGCCTGCGTGGCGCTGGTCGCTCACCCGGATGACGAACGCTACCAACCACTGTTCGGCACGACAGCCCGCACACCGCTGTTCGGAGTCGAGGTGCCAGTGGTGGCACACCGCCTGGCCGAGCCGGACAAGGGCTCCGGCATCGCGATGATCTGCACGTTTGGCGACGTCACAGACGTGGTGTGGTGGCGGGATCTCCGCCTGGCGACGCGCCCGATCTTGGGCTGGGACGGCCGGCTCTTGCCGACTCCCCCGCCTGGACTCGACTCGGCCGAAGGCCAGCACGTCTATTCCGAGATTGCCGGCAAGACCCCGTTCTCCGCCCGCGCCCGGCTGGTCGAATTGCTGACCGCCTCCGGCGATCTGATTGGGGTGCCTTCACCCATCACGCACCCGGTGAAATTCTTCGAAAAGGGCGACCGGCCGTTGGAGATAGTCACCACTCGTCAGTGGTATATCCGCAACGGCGGGCTGGACGAATCGCTGCGCGCTGCTCTCCTTGCCCGGGGCCGTGAGCTCAACTGGTATCCGGACTTCATGCGCGTTCGCTTCGAGAACTGGGTTGAAGGCCTGACCAGCGATTGGCTGGTTTCCCGCCAGCGGTTCTTTGGCGTGCCTATCCCGGTGTGGTATCCGCTGGACGGCGATGGATCGGCTGATTACGCCCGTCCCATCGCTCCGGCGGAGGCGGACCTACCGGTTGATCCTTCAGTGGATGTCCCGGCGGGCTATTGCGGCGCACAGCGGGGCGCGCCCGGCGGATTCATCGGTGATC
>JAISBQ010000301.1 GCA_031266115.1 Bifidobacteriaceae bacterium | reverse complement strand
CAGAGGCGATCCTGGCCTCCCCCACGGATTACGTCTCGGTCAACCTGCCCGCCCTCGCGGCCGCCCTGGATCGCGCCAGGAGTGTCGCAGCAACGCCCGGAATCACCCAGGAGACGGTGATCTCAGAGTCTGTCGCCCTGCTCGAAGCGATGGCAAGGGTTCACCCCAAGGGGGACAAGTCGGGCCTGCGAGCACTCATCGCTGCCATCGAGACGCTGTCACCAGACCGGTACACCCCGTCATCGTGGGCGCCGGTGGAGGCGGCCTTGGCATCGGCTGTCGCGGTCGAGGCCAACCACGAGGCGTCGGCGTTCGACGTGGACGCCGCATTCCAGGACCTCGCGGACGCCACCACCGGGCTTGCGCTCAGGGTCGCCAAGAGCGGCTTGGCCTCGGCTATCAGCGTCGCCCAGCACATCATGACCTCGCCCGGTTCCTATGTGCCCGCGTCGCTGGTGGGCCTGCCGGAGGCATTGGACGAAGCCCAGCGCGTCTACGCTGACCACGACGCGAGCACCGCCGAGGTGACGGCAGCTCAAACGGCCCTGATCGCCAAGGTTGCCGCGGCCCGGGTACGGCCACTCTCGGCCTCCGCTCCTGCGGTGGCGCCACTGGTCATGTCCGGGACGGCCAGCGCGGCCGACGGCGCGGCGGGGCCCGGCGCGGCCGGGCCACCTGGTGCGGCGGGGCCCGGCGCGGGGACTGGTGGGGCGGCGGGGCCTGGTGCGACGGTGTCCGATGCCGGGACGGCCGCGTCCGTGACGCGGCTGCCGGCCGGACCTGTCGTGAAGATCAAGGGCCGAGCCAAGGTGGGTCGCACCCTCACAGTGAAGATCGGCGCGTGGTCCGGCAGGCCCAAGGTCACCTATCAGTGGTACCGCTCGGGCAAGAAGATCGCAAGCGCCACCGCGGCACGGTACCGGCTGACCAAGGCTGACGTGGGCAGGCGCATCAGCGTCACAGCGACTGCGTCGAAGCCCGGCTACACCAAGGCATCGACAACCTCGGCGAAGACCCGGAGGGTGGTCAGGTAAAGGCCTCACGCATGTGGCTCGACGCCGTGGGCGTCGAGCCACATGCGGATAGCCTGCTTGGTCGCGTCGAGGTCCGGGTTGGCGAGTGTGGGGATCCACTGCTGAATCTCCGGAATCGACAGGTCCCACCACCGCAGGTGCTCGAGCAAGGCGATGAGTTCGTCGTCGAACCGGCGGCGGACGGTCCTGGCCGGATTGCCAGCGACGATCGTGTACGCGGGAATGCCAGAGCCGACCACGGCCTTGGCGCCGATGATCGCGCCATCGCCGATCTGCACGCCCGGCAGGATCGTCGCATTTTCGCCAATCCACACGTCGTTGCCGATCACGGTGTCACCCTTGACCGGCATGGCCTCCATGGGCGGCACATCCTGGGCCCAGCCGACGATATAGAAGGGGAAGGTACTCGCGGCGTTCATCTGGTGGTTCGCGCCATTCATGATGAATTCGACGCCGGCGGCGATCTGACAGAACTTCCCGATAATCAGCCTGTCGCCGTACACGTCGGGATAGTGGTGGGTGACGTGGCTCTCGAAGTCCAGTCCCGAGTAGTACGTGAAGTCTCCGACCTCAATGTTCGGCCGCGTGATGGTCGGCTTGACGTAGGTCACATCGGACCCCGGCACAGGGAACCGTTGGTTCGGGTCCGGGATCGCCAACTCAGCACGCGAAGACATCAAGCGATCACTCCAACGCCTCAGCGAGTTCGCTGGTCAGGATCCAGAATGAACGGCCGATATTCGAGGCAACGGTCGACCGCGGCGAGAATGTCGGCGAAGCGCTCCTGGACTGTTCGAGGCACAGGCGGACCGCCTCTCGATGGGCGCTGGCGGACACGGCCCCGCGCAGCAGCGAATCCGACACGACGTCCACATCGACGCGGAGGATCTGGCGGAACTCCTCGCCGATCCCCGCGATTCGCAGCAACTCGTTGCCTGCTCCGGGGTCCAGGTCCACCAACACGTCAAGATCTGATCCCGGGCGAGCGTCACCTCGAGCTACTGACCCAAACACCCGCGGGTTGCTCGCGCCATAGCGCGTCAACACCCTCACGAGCTCGCTTCGGTTCTCCGCGACCGCGGCCCTTAGCAGCCTGGCCTGCTCAGTCACCCCGCTCATGCGCACAGGATACCTACCGCATCCGAACAGCGGCTGACTCGCCGCGCAACAGCGCACCTGATCATCCACTCCCTCCAGCAAGCTCCACAACCCTCCCGGACCCACCGACGGCCCTGTAGCCGATCCCTCAAGCCATGACCAACCGGTGGGGTGCCGCGCCAGCCGCTACTGGATACCTGCTCCCGTCGCCTTCCACACGACGTGCCAAGGGGGGCCGTGCGTGGTGAGACGACGTGTTCTGGGGAAACGGTGCACGATCTGGACCCCAACGTCCAGCTCACGAGGGGGCACGAGCGTCAGAGGGGTGTCAGAAACGTACCGAAAATGCGTCACAGCAAATCTCGGTACGTTTCCGACCATCCATGCCACTCGCCCACCAGATCCGCTCGAGTGTTCACCCAGGTCACACGGTTGCCACCAGATCGAGAGGCACGGCCCGTGCGTCCGAAACGTACCGAGATTTCATCGCAGCAAATCTCGGTACGTTTCCGACCAGTCCACGCCGCCTGAGCCGTCTGGACCGGCCTTATCCCGCGCCCAGATGGCCCGTGACCCCACAGCACGCGTGTACTCACCACGGCCAGCGGGAACAACGGACGATGACGTCACATCGTGGGACACTCGACCGGCCCCAACAGCGCCTTCGCCCATCACACACAAAGCCCTACCAAGGGGCCTCAGACGCTACTGCGGGAACACATGTCGATGTTTGGCGGTGCCATCGCTACGGCGTCGGCAGGGTGTACGAGGCCTTGAGTGTGCCAACAGTGGCGGTGATGGTGACGGATCCCGTGTAGTCTCCGGCGCCCGTGGCAAGTGTCACCAGGCCCGTCGAGTCCACCGACGCAATTGACGGTGCCGACGAGGACCATTCCGGCACAGCGCCGGCTGACTTGGCCGGGCGGGCGGTGGCGTCGAGGTTCCAAACCCGCGTGCCGTCGTCGTGGGTCATCCATGCCTCCTGCTGGCGATGCGTGGAAATCGTCACCCTCGTGGGACGGATAGGGCGATTGACCACGACGATCTTCACCGCCGCCTTGGCGCCGGACGCCGCTGTGAATGCCAGCGTCGAGGTGCCGGCCTTGATGCCAGTGACTTTGACCCGTGCAGCCGTGCCCATGTTCATCGGCACCGTCACCATCCCGGTCTTCGTGGCGCGTTTCTTGCCCGCGCCAATGGTCACTCGGGCCACCGCGCCACGGGAGTTCTTCCAGGTCAACGCAGCCGTGGCGGCGGCCCGCGGCGCGAGCGGTTCAGCGGCAATGGGCACTCGGACCGTCTGGCCGACGCCCACGCGCACAGTGGTGACGGCCGGCTTGACCTTTCCCACACCGAACGCGCGGTTCCCTGCGTCCGGTCGGGCGAGCACAACGCGATAGCCTCCTCCGACAAATACGAGAGTCCCGTCGCTCGGCATCTCCCAATGATCGGCCGCGGACAGGACCCGCGAGAGTTCGCTGTATTCGTTGTGAACGCCCACCATGTGCGGCAAGGCCATAGGAACAGCCGGACCCCGCTGCCCGGAAGGCCGGTGAAACGCGCCCGATGGCGTCGCGACGAACCATACGTAGCCGCCATCGGGCAGCAACAGGGAATTGGTCGATGCGATGGCGACCGTCCAGATGTAAGGACCAACCTGCGTGCCCTGGGCTGGCCATGGCCGTTCGATCGATTCCACGCGCCATCGTCCCTCCATCGCCGGGATCGCGGCTGGATCTCCCGCCAGCACCGGTCCCACCTCCATCGGTGTCCGAGTCAGGCCAAACGAGCCCTGCGGCCCAGTGACCACGATGTCCACCCGCGATGGCGTGTCGTTGGTTCCAGAATCGGGACTCCCCGATCCGGCCTGGGGTGCTGGCCCGGAAACCAGTTGCCACGTTGTCGCCTGCGTGAGTGCGGCCAGGCCCGGACTGGCAAGGAACGAGGCGTTGGGTAGGCAACCCTTGAGTGACATGGTGCCCACAGCGAAGGCCCAGGTCCCATCGGGTGTCGCCGTGTAGCCACCCGATCCGTAGGGCAAGCAGTCGCCGACGAGGCGGGCGGTGCCACCCACCAGTTCCACCCCCACGGCACCTTCGAAGAACCATCGGTCGTTCATCGACACCGCCGTACCGCCGTTGAAGGCGTAGGTGCCGTCCGGAAGGGGCACGCCCGGCGGGTCGACCGCCCATGCTGGGACCAATCCCGCCAGCGACCCTCCCAGGGCGAGACCGCAGGCGACCGCGAGGGCCGCCACCGTGCGGGGGATAGTGAGGTGCGGATTCCCGATCATGGCGATCTCCGGTGATCTGAGGCGAGTGGGGCGTCCGCCAGCGTAGCGCGGCGCGCTCGGCCGCCGCGGCCCACCCGGGCAGCTCGGCTTGTGCGGCTTGTGCGGCTTGCCCGGGACTGGCGGCGTCCGCCCTGTTCCGGCGCCGAGGGTGCGCGTTGACGGGCGCGATTCCGGTGGTTATCGTTTAGCGATAACATCGACGATCGATAAGGAGGTTGTCATGCGCATCGGATCGCGCGCCGCGCTTGCATGGACGTTCGAGGGGATCCTGTGGGCCTCGATCGGCGTCCAGGCACTCGCCGGGATCGTCGCGCCGCTGGCCGGATTGGCCCATCAGGATGACCCGCCCGGTACTCCTGGGGACATGATTCGGTTGACGGGCGAGGCCAATCGCCTTGTCCTCCCACTGACCGAGGCGGGAATCAAGGCCGTCTACGGCAACAGTGCCGCTATCCCCTCTGGCGACACCGCGCACGTGGCCGGCGTGTACTTGACCCCCACAACAACGGCGCAGATCACCCTTGCTCGCACAGGAATCGCCGAGATTATCGCTACCGTGGGAACAGCCATTCTGGGATCGATCATCCTGATTGGCGCGTTCGCCATTCTCATCAGTATTGTCCGCACTATCCGCCGCGGCGATCCCTTCGAGCCACGCAACGTCACCCGCCTGTATGCACTGGCGTTCACGCTGATAGGCGGGTGGATCCTGGTCACGGCCATCCACATGGTGGCCACAGCGGCCGTCGCATCAAGCGCCGTCCTGGCGCCGCTGGCCTGGTGGTCGGTCGATATTTCGCTCACGCCGTTCTTTGTTGGCCTCAGCATCATGGTGATAGCGGTCGTCTTTCAACAAGGAGTACGCCTTCGGGCGGATACCGAGGGGTTGGTTTGATGGCCAGGCGCAAACCCGCGGACGATGACGTCCCGTCCCCGATCGCCGACAACGGGCGGATAGTCGTCCGGCTGGCGGGCGTTCTCGAGGCCCGAGGAATGACCATGACCGCGCTGGCAGAGCGGGTCGACATGACCCTAGCCAACGTCTCAATCCTCAAGAATGGTCACGCCCGTGCCATCCGTTTCTCCACGCTGGCCGCGCTGTGTGAGGCGCTGGACTGTCAACCGGGAGACCTCCTCGGTTGGGAGCGGTAGGGGTAGGCAGCGAAGTCGAGCGATCCGCAGGTCGCGCCGGCCGCGATTCCGCGTTGTGCATCCGCCCGTGACACCGGCACCGGGGAGCTTGGGCACGGGTCGGCCGGAGCCGACGCCACTGAACCTCACCTCGTGGGCATGGCACCGGTGATCCAGCGTGAGGTTTGGCGCACTTTCGAGGCCAGCTCTGGCGCTTGGACGCCACAATGGTGCGCCAAACCTCGCGCTCGATTCGCTTGGCCCGTGTCGGACCGACGATGACGCAGATCGCCAATCGCAGGAGCGACCCGAAGCGCGGCGTCATCGTGGCGACCATCCGGTGGCGAGAGTCAACGCTCCGAGCTATTCGCAGGATGGCGGGAGATCCATGCCGTCCAGTCGAGCGGCCTTGGAATCGAAGGTATACGTGACCCGGCACCCTCGCCGTGCGCCGGCGACGTGGATCATGCAGTCCGCCAAGTCAGCACCGGTTCGTTCGGCCAACCGCAGAGCCGCCGCGGCGTCATCGTCCGCTTCAACGACAATGTCATACGCCCTCAGAAGTCCTGCAACAGCGGCGTTCGCCTCATCCCTCGATAACCGATAAGACGCACGCAAGACCCAATAGGTTTCGATCAGGGCAACCAGTGAGATGAATCCTGGCCTGGCGGCGGACAGAGAATCGAAGAGGGCATGCGCTCTGGGCGACTGGTCCGGATCATCATCCGCGAGGTGCCGCACAATCACGTTGGTGTCCAAACCGATCACAAGCGGGCTCCCTCGACCGCGCCCGCCGCGATACCACGCTCCATGTCTTCCAGCGACACAGGCGTGGGCGGCTTGGGGATGATGCCGGCAAGGCTCGCTCCTGTCACTCCCTTGACGGACAGGAGATATCCGCCGTCGGACTCAGTAAAAACGACTTTGGTGCCGGCTTCCAACCCGAGGCGTGCCCGCACTTCGGCCGGCACCGTGATCTGGCCCTTCGTGGTCATCGTGGCTGTCGGCATCGCCCCTCCCGTTTCCTTACACAGTGTAAGGCGTCCGCAGGGCAGCATGCACGCTACGAGCCGCCGCGGGCTTCCCGCCACCTCCGGCGGCGTGCCACCAGGTCAACCTCGGGATGCGGCCAGCATCCGTGCCGGAGGCGAGGTCGAATCGGCCAGGTCTCACGATTGGCGCATCCTGCGCGAGGTTTGGCGCACTTGGAGGCAGGTCCCCAAGCCTTTCAGTGATCGCGCGCGAGGTTTGGCGCACTTCCGGGACCGAATCTGGCCGCTGGACGCCGAGATGGTGTGCCAAACCTCGCGCTCGATCTGTTCGGTCTGCGCGGGAGTGCGCGAAAGCTCGCCCACGCTGGGCGGCGGGCCCTCCACCTCCTGACGGCGGCACGAGAGCGATTCGTCGGTCGCCGATGCGGCGGACACCGATCGTGATGGTCTTGGTTCTGTTCCCCGCACACGGCCTGCGCCGACGCCGTGCCCAATTTGTGCCCAATGTGCGGTCAAGACGCACTCACCCAAAGCTGGGCGCCACAAGGCGAAATCGATATCTTTGCTGGTCAGGGCTCATTTGCGAGGGCCTCACGGGCATACCCTCGCCCTCATGGTGGAGCTGAAGGGACTCGAACCCTCAACCCCCTCGATGCGACCGAGGTGCGCTACCAATTGCGCCACAGCCCCACGAAAGCAGGGACAAGGCTACCACCGGCCTCCCAGGTGTCCGGCACCGAAGACCACCGCCGAGTTGAGCCTTCGAGTCCCCAAACATCCGGATCCACGACCCGAAGGCTCGGGCTCGACGCCACTAGGAGCCTCACAGGCCACCGAGTTGAGGGTTTGAGTTCCCGGGAGGGCGGATTCGCTACCCGAAAGCTCGGGCTCGGCGATCGGGTGAGCCGGCTAGCGGCTGCCGGAGGCCCCGCGCTTCATGATCGCCGTGTCGATGTCGATCGCGGACTCGCCGAAGATGACGCGCGGCGGCAACGCGATCATGCCCGTCTCGCTGGGACCGGCCGAGGTCAGACGGCTGGCTGCGTCGCGGGCAGCCTCGTAGTCCGCCTCGGTCAAGGGCTTGGGTTCTCGCCGTTCCGCCTGCTCACGCAGAGTATAGGCGGGCGCCGGGACATGCGGCGGCATCCAGCCTCGATCGTGGTGGGCGCCAGCGACCTGCGCCTCGGCCTGCCCCGTTGGCATTCCCTTCGCCTTCGTGGGGTCCACACCACGCGGCGCAGCCGCAGCCCCGTGCACCCCAGCCAGCGCCCCGGACTGAGTCGCCGCGCCAGCGATGGCGTCAGCGCCCCGCGCAGCTCCGCTCAAGCCCGGCGTCGGCCGACCGCCCCGCATAGCCAGCTCGCCCGTCTCGTGGCGAGCATCGGCGTCGTGAATCGAATCGCCGGCGTCCAGCACCAACTCCAGACCGTCGGTGTCGACGCCCTCCGCGAGCAGGACCGCGCCGAGTTCTGCCTGGGTGATCGCGACGGGAGCGGGCAGACGCGCCGACGATGCCGGCCCTCGCCCATCCGCCGCACGCTCCACGGCCCCGGCGGCCCGGGCTCGCGCCTGAGCGGAGGAAACGCGCCCGTAGCGGGCAATGTCGACCCGCGCCTGGGCGAGCGCAACCCGGCGTCCAGCTACCACCGCACCGGCCACGGCAACCGTGGGGATGGTCGGAGCCCACACGAACACCTGCCCGAATCCCACGAGAACCCAACCCACCACCGCGACCAGAGCCAATGACCCGGTGAGCGCTGCCCGACAACGAGCTGCATGCGCGCGACGCTCCAGCACCGCACGTGGGATACCGGTCCGCACCGATCCACCCAGTGCCCCCGACGGAGCCGGTAACCCCGATTGAGCCAGTGCTGACCTCTCCGGCACGTGTTGGATTCCGTGGGCACCGGCGATACGCCCTCGGCCTGACTGTCCGCCGCGTGCAGGGGCCTGCTGTCCGCCACGCATAGAGGTCTGCCGTCCGCCACGTTCAGATCTGGCCGAAACGCCGCGCTGCGCGCTCGGATGCACCGACGTCGCCGACAGCCCCGCCTGGCTGACCACCTGGTCCGACGCAGGTATCCGACCCTCGGCCCGCCTGCCAGATGCCCCGGCAGTTGCCTCGCGGATCGAACCTGTCCCCACCCCAGAACCCACCCCACGGGCAACTCCGTCAGCCGCCCCACGGGCATCCCCGCGGCCGTCCCGACCGGCGTGCCTGGTCGACGCGGGGCCACTGCCGGAGGAGGAGGGAGCGCCATCGGCGGCCCTCAGTGGGGGAGCGGCACCCAGGGCTCGGGGGGACGAAGGTCGCGGCGTCACTGGCCTGTGCATCTCAAGGGTCCCTTTCGTGGCCGCTGGCGGCAGGAGCGCGCGGGTCGACGGACCTGAGACGCGCGGCCTTGCCCGCCCGATCACCCGTGCACCCCAGACGCTGCGCGCCTCATTTGCCGCTTCGACCACGTCTTGCTTCTCGCGGACAAACTGTGGGAGCAGATACCCCAAACACAGCACCACGGTCGCAAGTACAGCGATCGCTGCCGGGGGCTCCATGGGACACGACGCTAGACGCCCCCATGCTCAGGCGCCGGGAAGGTCGTGCGGAGTGTCGGAGGTAGGACCAAGGACACACGTGCACCAGGCAAGAATCGCCGGACAAGAATCCCTCCGCGAATAGCGCCCCACAGGGCCGGCGCCAACTCGCCACCGCCCAGCCCGCGACCAGGCGGAGCCAACCGACCGGCAAAGCCCGTGTACTGAATCCCTGCCCGTGTGCCAGGAGCTGTCGCCGAGTTGAGTAATCGGGAAGCAAATCGAGGCAAATGACGACTCGAACGCTCAACTCGACGGTCCGCGGAGCCCCCCGGGGACGCCGAGTTGAGTGTTCGGGTCGTGGATCCGGGTGTTTGAGGACTCAAAGGCTCAACTCGACGGTCGACCGCGGTCAGCTCGGCGCGCCGCGGGCCTTGGGCCGGCGGACCTGGTTCCACCGCTCCACCAGTCCACCCGACGCTTCCTCGCGAGTGAGAGCGAAAATCCGGTGGTCGGCCCACACCCCTCGCACGTGCAGGTACCGGTGCCGGGTCCCCTCGTCCCGGAACCCCAGCTTTCCCACCACCGCCAAGGACCGAGTGTTGTCGGGGTGGATCGCCGCCTCGACCCGATGCAGGCCCCCGTGGCCGAACGCGAAATCGACAGCGAGGGCGACGGCCGCCGGCGCAATCCCCTGACCAGCATGATCGCGATCCACCCAGTAGCCAACGGTTCCCGACCACGACGGTACGCCAGCAATCTGGCCGATCACCACATGACCCACCACGGCGCGCCCAATCTCGATCACCCACGGCAACGCGGTGCCGGCTGCCGCCTCACGCCGGTGTCGCGCCACGTACGCCCAGTAGGACCGCGTCATGGCCCCGCGCGATCCGCGAACCTGTTCTCCTTCGCCTGTCGCTTCCCACATGCCCAGCCATTCGCGGTTGCGCT
Source organism: Bifidobacteriaceae bacterium (assembly GCA_031266115.1). Lineage (GTDB taxonomy): Bacteria > Actinomycetota > Actinomycetes > Actinomycetales > WQXJ01 > JAIRRT01. The sequence goes on along the minus strand of JAISBQ010000301.1, from coordinate 5,198 downwards.
CGTGGACCTCGGCCAGTTTGGCGCCGTTCGCCCAGGTCAGCGGCAAAAGCCGGATGTCACCCAGGGTGAGGGTGGCTGGCCGGGCCCTGGCCGGCATCGTTCATTCCTCCGGCGAGCGGGCGAAATCGGTGAGCCACGCCCTGAACTCGCCGCCCACATCGGGGTGGCGCGACGCGAGGCACACCACAGCCTTGAGGTAATCGAGTTTGTCGCCCGTGTCGTAGCGGCGGCCGCGGAACACCACGCCATGGACGCCTCCCCCCTGGTCGGCGGGCATGGTGGCCAACGTGGCGATGGCGTCGGTGAGCTGTATCTCGCCGCCTCGGCCGGGCTCTTGGCGCTCCAGAACGTCGAACACCGCCGGGTGCAGCACATAGCGGCCAATCACCGCATAGTGGCTGAGGACCTGGCTGGGGGTGGGCTTCTCGACGAGTGCCTCGACGCGCACCACATCGCCCTCAGGCAGACCGGCGCTCGGGGCCACGCCCAGCTCACTCGGGGCCACGCCCGCGCATCCGTACAAGGCGATCTGTTCCGCCGACACGGGCATCAGCGTGATCACCGAGCCGCCCGCGCGCCGTTGGACCGCGAGCATCGCGGTGAGAAGGGGGTCTCGCTCATCGATGAGGTCGTCACCGAGGAGTACGGCGAATGGCTCACCGCCCACATGGTCGCGCGCGCACCACACCGCATGCCCCAGCCCGTGCGGCTCACCTTGACGCACGGTGTGGACGGTGGCCAGCTCGCTGGGGACTCGCACGGCGGCGAGCCTCGCTGCATCCCCCTTGGCGTCCAGCATTCGCTCCAGGTCGGGCGCCCGGTCGAAGTGGTCGGCTATGGCGTCCTTGCCGCGCCCGGTGACGATGAGAATGTCGGTCAGGCCCGCGGCCGCAGCCTCGGCCACGACGTATTGAATGGCCGGTACGTCCACGACGGGCAGAAGCTCCTTCGGCACGGCCTTGGTAGCCGGAAGGAATCGCGTCCCTAGCCCCGCCGCGGGAATCACAGCTTTGGAGATGCCCACCAGCACAGCGTAGCCGTGCGGAGCCTCGCGTGGCGGGCACCGACGTGGGAAGGTGCAGGGGTGCGGATACCCCTCCCCGACGATGCCGATCCCAAGCCCTCCCTGCGCCGCGCCCTTCGCAGGCGCCGGGCCAGGGCTTTCGACGTGGAGTCCCGCGCCTGGGACCTGGGGGGATATCTCCACGACGTGTCCAGTCTCGTAGCAGCGGACGGCGATGTACCGGCGGTCGCTGCCTACCGCTCGGCAGGCAACGAACCCCCGACGATGACGCTCCTCACCCACCTGCGCGACCTCGGGGTTCGCGTGGTGGTCCCGTGGGCAACAACGGCCAGGCAAGCACGTGGACCGGACGGGCAGCGATGGGTCGAGTGGGGAGCTGCTGGGGCCGGGGCCGGCGAAGATCCGGACAGCCGACGGGTGGAGGGTGGTGGCGAGGCAGGCGACGGCGCGGACGTGTATGGCAGACGGGACCTGGAGGCGAACCGATGGGCTCGAGGTCGGACCGGGGCCGAGGCGCCGCCAGCCTGTGGCGAGGGCCCCGGGGTGGTGGGGGCCGTCATCGTCCCGGCGTTGGCGGTGGGACGCGACGGGGTACGCCTGGGACAGGGGGGCGGGTGGTATGACCGAGTGCTCGCTAACATGCGCGGTATCCCGGTGGTGGCGATGATCAATTCAGCGGAACTGCTGGATGCCGGCGCCATAGCGCGCGAGGCCCACGACGTTCCGGTGGACGGCGTGATGCTGCCGACCGGGATCGTCTGGCTGACGGAGGGGCGCCACGCGTGCGGCGCTGGGTCGGCGTCTTGCTAGCATAGAAGCTTGACTGCTTGCGTGACCGTTGAGGGAGGAACCCGTGGCCACACTGACTGTGAGGAATGTTCCGGAAGCTACTCATCGCGCCTTGATCGCACGAGCGCGGGCCGCTGACCGGAGCATGGAGGCGGAAGCGCGTCTCATTCTTGACGCGGCGGTCCGCCCGCCGGACCGGATCGCACTCGGTACTCTGCTCAGCGAAATCGGAGCGGCGACCGGCGGCATTGACCTCGCCATGACCCGCGACACCGAAACCTCCGAGCCCATGAGCTTCGAATGATCCTCCTCGACACGAACGTCATCTCGGAACCGATCAAGCCGGGCGGTGGCGATCCCCGCGTGACGGCGTGGCTGGACGATCAGGCGATGGAAACCCTGTGCCTGTCGATCTTCACCGTTGGCGAACTGTTGTACGGCATAGAGGTCCTGCCTCACGGGCGTAGACGGGATGGACTGCTCCGTCGCATCACCGTGGAGGTACTACCCGCGTTCGCGGGCCGCATCCACCCGTTTGACGATGCCGCCGCTCGCGCGAGCGCGACATTGCGGGCCGCTGCTCGGGCAGCCGGCCGGACTGTCCCCACCGTCGATGGCTTCATCGCCGCTACGGCGATGGCCAGGGGCCTGGCGCTGGCAACACGCAACACCAGGCACTTTGCCGGCGCGGGCGTCGAGGTCATCGACCCGTGGGCAGGGCCCAGACGCTGATGACTGGGCGCTGGCCCTGGGCTTGATCTGGCGCTGATGACTGGGCGTGGTCCGGGCGTGCGTGGTCCGGGCGTGATCTGGGCGTGATCTGAGCGTGATCTGGGGCTGGGGCCGGGGTGTCCGGTACCGCTCCGCCTGCGGCTGCGGAATACCGACGGGCACGCTACTGTTAGCACTCGCAATCGCCGACTGCTAATCCTGCGGTCGATGCCCGTCCCTGGTCGATGTCTCGGAGGTTGGTTGTGCCCGTCTATTCCTACGCCTGTCAGGACTGCGGCCACGACTTCGAGCAGCGTCAATCGATCACCGACGCCGCCTTGACCGTGTGCCCCGAATGCGAGGGCACGCTCCACAAGATCATCAGCGCGGTGGGCGTGGTGTTCAAGGGGTCCGGCTTCTACCGCACCGATTCGCGGGGCGCAGGCCGACCTGGGAAGCGCGGCGTCGCCGACGACGCGCGAGAGACAGTTAAGGCGGACGGTGGGTCCGCGGGAGACACGGGCGCCAAGGCCGATTGTGGAACCACGTCCAATGGCGGGGCACCAGGAGCCGCATCGAAGCCTGGGACGGATGGGAAGCCGGCGGCGGGATCTGGGGGACCGAACACGTCCAAGTCCGCATCCCCGGCATCGCCGGCCGCACACGCCGCGGCCTGACTACCGCAAAGCGCCAGGGAAGCCCGCGTCGCGGGCTCCTGCGCCGGGGTGCGCTGTCCCTGTTCGCAGCGTTGAGGAATCTCAACTCCGAGGTGGAAACGCCGAATAAGCGCTGGTCAGAGCCGGACGGGGATCGGCGCGGCCAGCCCGGTGGTTGGTGCTTGAAGAACCCAAGGACCCAAGGGGCGAGGTCTCAGAAATGTCGGTGGCCGCCCGTAGGATCGAGATCCGCAGGAAAGGTCGGTGAGGAACATGGTCACTCGCGTGCAGGTGCCGCGTGCGATGCTGGCGTGGGCGGCCGACCGGGCGGGCAAGGACGTGGCGACTCTGACAGCGAAGTTCTCCAAGTATCCCGAATGGATCACGGGCGCTTCCGGCCCGACCTTCAGGCAGTTGGAGAGCTTTGCCGCCTACACGCACACGCCGTTGGGCTTCCTGTTCTTGCCGGAACCGCCGGTGGAAGACGTACCGATTCCCGACTTCCGGACGTTCGGCAGCGCTGGGGTTCCGCGCCCGTCTCCGGACCTGCTTGAAACGATCTACGGCTGTCAGACACGGCAGGAGTGGTACCGAGAGTACGCGCAAGCCGAAGGCTTCGAGAGGCTGTCCTGGGTTGGTTCCGTCTCCGTCAAGACGATGCCTGTACGGGTCGCCACGGCTATCAGTGACAGTTTGGGTCTAGGCATGGATCAGCGTGCCAAGTGCCCTACTCGTTACGCCATTCGCAAGTACCTGATCGAAGCGATCGAGGCCATTGGTGGCCTTGTCATGGTCAATGGTGTCGTTGGTACGAACACCCACCGCAAACTCAAACCCGAGGAGTTCCGGGGCTTCGCCCTGTCTGACCCGCTGGCCCCGCTGGTGTTCGTCAACGGCGCGGACACGGCGGGTGCTCAGGTGTTCACCTTGATTCATGAGTTAGCCCACTTATGGGCCGGTGACACGGCCCTGTCAGAAGCCAGCATGACTTCCAACCAGGGTAAGAGCCAGGAGGTGTGGGCTAATCGGGTTGCCGCCGAAGTCTTGGTGCCTGAGCGCGAGTTGAGCAGGGTGTACTCCGGCCAAGTAGGTCAGCGAGAGCTGGAGGGACTATCGAGATATTTCAAAGTCAGCACCCTAGTAATCCTGAGGCGCGTTTTCGACATCGGAGAACTGTCCTGGAGCGACTATCAGGGCGCGTACTCCGCCGAGCACCAACGCATTCTCGATGTCATGACCGAACGGCAGACTGGCAGCGGCGGCAGCTTCTACAACACTCAGGTGGTGAGAGTCGGAAAGTCTTTCGCTCGCGCGGTCATCTCCGATGCCGCTGAGGGACGCACCTTGTTCCGCGATGCTTTCGCTCTTCTCGGTACGAGAAAAACTGAAACCTACGACGGGCTGGCCAGAGTGGTGATGGCTTAATGTACATCCTCGATGCGAACGTGTTTATTCAGGCGCACCGAGCGCACTACGGCCTGGATTTCGTCCCTGGATTCTGGGATTGGCTGGATCGCGCGCACAAGCTTGGAATGTTGGCCAGTCTTGACAGCGTGAAGAAGGAGCTTGACGCCGGAGAGGACGCTCTGGCCACGTGGGAGCAGAGCCGGGGAGTCATGTTCCTTCGGATGGACCCCGCAGCTGCTCCAAGCTTGTCCTGGTTGGCCTCTTGGGCCAAGTCACCCTCGAACGGCTATACCCCGGCGGCGGTTGCGGACTTCCTGAGAAGCGCCGACTACCAACTCGTCGCCTACGCACACGCTCACGGACATACAGTTGTGACCCATGAGAAGGCCGCCAATCCCGGAGCCAAGAAGAAGATCAAGATTCCCGACGCCTGCGCCTCCCTCCAGGTTCCGTTCCTGAACCCATTCACAATGCTCCGCGACGAACAATGCCGATTTGTCCTAGAGCCGCGGCCTGGAGTCGCATAGCACCGGTCCATGGCGAAAAGGCTGTGACCGAACTCCGAGTATGAGCGGGTATCGACTCTTGTGAGTCTCAACACGTCAATCGGC
>JAISBQ010000289.1 GCA_031266115.1 Bifidobacteriaceae bacterium | reverse complement strand
CCGGGCCCGTGGGGGCGCCGGTGCTACTTGATCTTCTTGGTGGCTGCGGAGGTCTTGATCGCGGACACGTAGCCCGAGCGGACTCCCGTGACCTTGACGCGGATCTTCTTGCCCTTGAGCGATTTGGTGATCTTCAGGGTCTTGCCGGTGGCACCCTTGATCGCCTTGCCGTTGGCATACCAGCGGTAGGAGTAGGCCGAACCCGCGGTCCACTTGGCGACCTTCGCCGTCAGCTTCTTGCCGACCTTGAGGGTGCCGGAGACCTTGACAGTCCCCGCCTTGATCGCCTTCGCCGCTGCTGCGGGCTGAGGAATCAGGGCGGATACGGCCTTGGACACGCCGGCAAGCGCGGCCTGGACCTCGGCGGCCGTCGCGGCCGGGTTGGCCGTCACTGCCGCCGCGGCGGTCAGGGCCGCGTTGAGTGCCTGGATCGAGGTCGCAGTGTAGTTCCCGGTTGTCAACAACCTCGCGTCGGCCACCACGGCCGCCAGCGCAACCTTCGCCGCCTGAGCAGCGGCGCTATCGGCTTGCGCTTTAGCCTGATCCTCGCTCACACCACCGCCGCCTCCTGGGGCTTCAGCCGGAACCGGCTTGAGCCCGGCCAGCGCGGCGCTGACCTTGCTGGCCGCGGCGTCGATCTCGGCCTGGGTGGCGAACGCATTGGCTGCCACGGCCTTCGCCGCAGCGACGGCGTCCTGCAACGCCTTCCACGAATCCGCGGTGAACGGCTTCGAATCGGTCAGCGCCGACGCCGCAGCGACCAACGGGGCGATCTTCGCCGGATCGCCCGGAAGCGGCGGCGGAGTCTGGCCTGCTGGCAGCACCGTGGCGTATGCCGAGCGCGAGACCTTGGCACCGTTCTGCGCTGTGGCGATGACGGTCACCCGAACCTTGCCCGAGGACGATGCCGTCAGGACACCCTCGGGGGTGACCGTGGCACCGATCTCGTTGAGATCCATCGGAGCAATCAGATACTGGTATGTGGCGCTGTTGCCCGAGGCACCGACCACCTGAGCGGTGAGCTGGGCACCCGCGGCAGCAGCGGTGGTTGAGAACGCCTGATCGGCGAAGTCGACCTGGTAGATGAACTCTGTCGTGGCCGAGCCGGCCGGCAGACCGCTGCGCACTACCACCGGGAAGGTGGTGGTACCGGTCTCGCCATCAGCGACGGCCTTCGCGGTGATGAGGACGGAGCCCTCGCTGACCGGCAAGACCGTCCCATTGGCATCGACCTTCGCCACGGCCGGGTTGGACGAGGTGTAGGTCACGGCGATCGCCGAATCGCCCAGGTTCCAGAAGGACTGGTCGTGGCGGGTCACCGACAGGTTGGCATGGATAGCGCTCTTCGGCGTGGCCATGTTGAGTTGGACGCCATCGGGCACGGCGGCGACCACGTCGACGCCGGCCTTGCGCTGCCCGGACACCGTGAGTGTCTGGGTGACACCGGAGGCCGGATCGGCTGACGGGCCAACCTGCACGGTCCAGGCACCCTGATCGAAGACCTGCTTCTGTCCTGCCGTATCCCAGAACCACATCTCGGAGACCTTCAGCGGGATGATCACCGTCTCGGCGGCACCCGGTGCAAGCTCGGCGGTCTTGGCGAAGCCCTTGAGCTGACGCAGCGGACGGGTATCGCCATCGGCCTGCGGGGAAGCCACATACACCTGGGCAACGGCCCGGCCCCTGTAGGCGCCGGTGTTGGTCACCTTGACCGACACGTCGACCGTGTCATTGGGCGATGCCGTCGCCTTGCTCAGCGCCAGGTCGGTATAGGTGAACGTGGTGTAGGACAGGCCGTAGCCGAACGGATAGTCCGGTGCGGTACATGCGGCCGACGATCCGGTCTTGTAGTACCAGTAGGTCCGCCCACACGTCGCGCCCTCAGCAGTGGTCAGCGCATAATCCGTCGACTTAGTGAGCTGGTTGTCGACGTCGCTGTAGTACATGTACGGCAAGTGGCCGGACGGGGTGGCCTGGATGGTCTTGTCACCCAGGTTGACAGCCCTGTTAAACAGGGTCTCGCCGACGGCCTGGCCCTGGTATTCACCGTTGTACGTGCTCCAGATGATCGCGCCGGCCTTGTCCTTGAACAGAGTCTGCTCGACCTGCGCCACGGACTGAATCCACACGACGGTCCGCGGGTTCCACTCGGACACCTGCGCCGCCAACTCGGCCTGGTTGCGGGGAAGCTTGGTGGTGGGACGGTCGGATTCCTCGTTGGAATCAGCCTCACGAGTACCGATGTAGACCACGACATTGTCTGCGGCCTTGATCTTGGCCTCGTCGGTCGTGGCGTCAGCCGAGCCCTGGCAGTCGAGCTGCGAGCAGGTGGTGAGATTGAGGCCCGTGCCTCCGGCGCCGCCCAACGAGAACTCGAACACAACGTCCTGCTGGCCCGTTGGGCTCGCGAAGTCACTCAAGGGGACATCGAGCGCTTCATAGGAAACCGCCAAATTGGAACCGAATCCGACCGTCATCGCTGCCCAGATGGGGTAACTCACGGTGGTGCCAGCGATGGTCACGTTGAAACTCGCGATCGTCTCGCACCGGTCACCGCGGGCGGCCAATGTGCAGTTCGGATCGGTATAGGGGAACACATCGCTGCCGCTCAGCGGCAAGTGCACGGCGGTCACGCCCGCGGTGATGTTCACCGGCACAGTGAAGTGCCCATCAAGTGACGTGGTCGCGGTGAACGAGGGTCCGAAGAACCCAGGCGTCTGCACCCAGCCGACCACATCGGTGTAACCCCAGAACGAAATCTCGTCGCCGACCTGCGCGCCGGCGCTGTTGAGCAGCGTCGCATTCCCCGAGCCCGGCTTGGAGCCAACCTGGTTGAGAATGGCCTCATCGTTGACCTCAACGTTGGCGGCTCCCGCGACGTTCGTGATGCCTTGAGCGGCACTGATCGTATTCGTGGTGGCGTCCGGAGAGTAGCCGCCATGGATGGGTTCAGTCGCGTAGTATCCGAGGACCATCGTCTTGCCCGATGAGTTCAGTGGCAGCACCGGCGTGCTTCCCACGGTCGCGTTCTTCAACAACACCGGGGCAGCCAACGACATCTCGTGCGCGCGGGCGACGTGAGTCGGCGCGTTGACACCATGGTTGGGATCGCCGGACACATAGCTGGTGTTGGACCACGGCACCTTGGCGTCGTCGTCGAATTCACCGAGCTGCATGCGGATGGTGAACGCGCGGGTCAGCGCAACATCCCAATCCTGCTCGGTGGCCCAGCCCTCGTTCTGAGCGGTCGGGAGGTACGTGCGATAGGCCGAGGCCCAGCAGTCGACATCGGTGCCGGCCTTGAGCGCCCATGCGGCACCCTGAGGCTCAGTCACCTGTTCACCACCGGTCTGGGCGGGCTTCCAGTTGTGGCCGGCGAACCCGGTCTCGTAGACATCGTTGGTGGCGCCGCAGTCGGAGGTGACAAATCCGTCGAAGCCCCAGATGCGCCGCAGCAGTGTCTCGATCGCATACTTGCTGGCCGGAGCCGGTGTGCCCATGGTGGTCTGGGTCTCCACGCCGCGGTAATCCGACTCATTGGCCGGAGTGACCACGGTCGGTGCACCGGTCGTGGAGGTGTAGTTCGAGTCCACGTTGATCGCGTTGTAGGACGGCATCATGGACTTGGCGCCGTATTCCTTGCCGGCGGCCTTGCCGAACGCCGCCGTGTAGTACTCGTGCAGCGAACGGTCAGTCAGGTTGGAGGTGCCGGTGTGGCGGTTGATCTCGGAGTTGTTGGCGAGATAGTGCTTGGGTGTCGAGACCGCCTTGAGGTAGGAGGTCGGGGTGCCGCCCACAGAGTCCGCGGTCGAGGTGTGCCCACCCTGCAGACCGAGCACAAACTGTCCGGCGATCTCGCCGGCCAGATAGGGATCCTCGCCGTAGTTCTCATCGGCGCGGCCCCAGCGCGGATCGCGCGCCAGGTTGATGGTGGGTGACCAGTAGGTCATGCCACGGCAGTACTTAGTCAGATCTGCCTTGAATTCATCGGTCAGGCAGTCATCGTTGTACTTGGCACGCCCCTCATCCGAGACGGCCGTGGTCATCGCTTGGACAAGCTCGCGGTCCCACGTCGAGGCGATGCCCAAGCCCGTGGGGAACTCGGTGGCCACACCTTGGCGAGCCACGCCGTGAAGGGCCTCTTGCCAGTAGGTGTACTGGCGCACGCCGAGCCTCGGAATCGCTGGCGCAGGTGGGCCCATGAACTCGAAGTTCGGGAGCGTCGAGTTGAACTGCTGAGCCTTCTCCTCTTGCGTCATCCGGGACACCAGGTCCGCGGCGCGTACGGAGAACGGCAGCGTCTGGTCCTGATAGGGCAGGACAGGATCGGCAGCAACAGCAGGAGCGGACAGGAGGGCCGGGACGCCGGCCACCACCAGCCCAGTCGCCACCGCGACCGTGACAAAACCGCGCTTCACCATGCGCGCGGTACCGCGTTGTGAGTGTTTCATTCGCTATTCCTAACTTGGTTGACCTCAAACCAGCCTTGTCGAACTTCTGACGGTGAACCCGTGCATCCAAACCACCACGTGCCGATGCACGACCCGACGGACCCCGTGAACAGCTGCGAATTCCGTCGAAAACACCGCAGATCATCGTATCCGTGCCCTGCGACACCAGCAACAAGCCACACCCATCACCAGGAACAACGGTCCGCGGCGCCCCACCCGCGCACCAAGGTCGGCCGCCCGCGGGGAGCCAGCACCGCCCTACGGCTGGGCCGGTTCAGCCACCCTCACCGTGATCGCGACGAGGAGCGACGGATACGGCGTACCGTTCTGGCCCACCCCACCGGTGATCCCGGCCTCATCCAACGCCTCAGGATTGGGCATCACGTAGACAAAGCGCGCACCCACATTGAGGTTCATCAGCGCCGCCAGCATGGTGGGCTCAATCGCGTCTTGCGCCATCACCAGCTGCTCGGGCTCCCCGTCCGAGTAGGTGGACCGCAAGACCTCACCGGTCTCGCCATCGAACACCGCCGAATCGAACGTCACCTGGTCGCCCATCTGCAATTCCTCGCCGTCGCCCTCGAACATCCCTGCCGCCGTGGGGGCGGAAACGCGGAAGGGGAGGGGGTAAGCGAGGCTCGGCGCTCCGGCATCGTCCACATCCCAGACGATCTGCGCCATGGCCAGCTGATCGGCATCGGCGCTGCGGGAGGGGGTGGGCGAGACACCGGGCGACTCGGAGGCGGAATCCGAGCATCCCGCCATCGCTCCGGCCGCGAGCAGCACACCAACCACGCAGGCGAGCGCCTTGGACACCATCGATACTCCTCTTCCGGCTACGCCGCGGGCGGCAGGTCGCGCCCCCGGCGGGACTCGAACCCGCAACCTTCGGATTAGAAGTCCACTGCTCTATCCGTTGAGCTACGGAGGCACACGGCCGGTCCAGGATAGTGGGTGCGCGGCCGCCGCGGCCGGCGGCGTGGCGAATCGCTAGACACGGTAACGCGGGTAGGCCTCTCCCGCGAGAACTGGAACTTCGATGCGGTTGCCAGGGGGCGGCATCGGACACAGATAGTGATCGCTGAACGCGCACGGCGGAAGGTAGGCGCGGTTGAAATCGACGATGACGTTCCCCTCGCCATCGGCGGGCCGGACCGTGAGGAAGCGGAACTGCTTGGTCTGGTGGCCGTTGCTGGCGTCCGCGAACACCGCGAAGTAGTCCTCGCGGGCGGAGGTCACCGTGAAGCGGTAGGCGGTGCCGGCGATGGCGAAGGCGAGGTAGCCGGTTGGTCTTGTCTCGGCGACCAGGCCGTCCACGTGTCCGATGGCGACGCGATCGGCCTCGGCGGGTGGGATGAAGCGACCTGGGATGGCCCAGCGGGGATCGGGGTCGAAGGCATCGATGCCTTCCAGGGTGGCGGCGGCGGGTGCGGACGGGTCGAATACGCGGACCGCGAACGCCCCATCGCGCTCAAACAGACGCACCCGGATGTCGCCGAACCACCTGTCGGCGCCTGGGGCGAGTCGGATCGTGCCGTCGTGAGGCACGGGGGCGCCATCCCGGTCTCGCACAGGCGTTCCGGTTGGGATGGCGTCGGCGCACGCGGCGCCATCGGCGGAACTCCACTGGCCTGGGATACCGGGGATCTCGAGGGGATCGCGACCCAACCAGTGGGTGCCCACGTTCGATGCGAGAAACGGCGCGGCGGCCAGGCGCGAGGCATGCCAAGCCTGCCAGTCGACGATGGCGTTCGGGTTGATGCTGGTCATGGGCTGGTGCTCCTTCGGTGGTGCTCGGTCGCTGCGTTCCCTACGAGCGCACGGATGGGATGCTCGGTCGCTGCACTCCCTGCGGCCCTCCCTCGCTCGCACGGGAGGGGAGAAGACCCGCGGCCTTCTCCCCTCCCGTACTCACTCACTTCGGGTGGGATCGCGTGAGCATGGATGGGCTTGGACGGGCTGGACGCGCGGATCGGAGGGTGCGGCAGGGCTGCGGGCATCGGCGGAAGGCGCGGTCAGTGGACCCAGTGTGGCACACGAGTGGGGCGCGGATGGAGCGGGGATGGGTTGCGCGGAGCGGGTAAGATTACCGGGTGCCAATCGATAGTGGAACCACCGATCACATTGTCTGGGTCGATTGCGAGATGACCGGGCTCGACCTTCGTACCGACGCGATGGTTGAGATCGCCGCAATTGTTACCGATTCCCAGCTCAATCCCCTGGGAACAGGGGTAGATGCGGTGATCAGACCCCCTGACGAGGCATTCGCCTCGATGATTCCGCTGGTCCGCGACATGCACGCAGCCTCGGGGCTCCTCACGGAGATCCCGCACGGGATCAGCCTCGATGAGGCCCAACAGCTGGTGCTCGACTACGTCCGTGCCTGGATCCCCGCCGCCGGCAAGGCGCCCCTCGCCGGCAATTCGGTGTCCACGGATCGTGAGTTCATCGACCGCGACATGCCAGAATTTGGGAATTTCCTCCACTACAGGACCATTGATGTGTCCTCCATCAAAGAACTCACCCGCCGCTGGTTCCCGCGGATCTATTTCCACGCCCCACACAAGACCGGGAACCACCGCGCATTGGGCGACATCCTCGACTCGATCGACGAGCTGCGGTACTACCGGGCAGCCCTGTTTGTCCCCGACCCTGGCCCGGACTCCGACACGGCGAAGCAGGTCGCGGCGCAAATCACCGCGACCTCGGTGGCGGGCGGCCGCGGGACCTGAGGACGCTGGGACGCACACGGGACAGGACACACACGGGACGCGGGCAGGTGGGGTCGGCTAGACTCGCACCCGGCCCGCGCACGGACGCGAGGCCGTGGTGGCTGTAGCTCAGTTGGTAGAGCTCCTGGTTGTGGTCCAGGCGGCCGCGGGTTC